>CAMYZK010000169.1 GCA_947303825.1 uncultured Prevotella sp.
CGCTAATTATCCTGCACCCAGATAGATGACAGATAAAAGATGAAAGATATGATTACCTCATAATCAGGTGAAAGATGACCCCAAGTAAAAGATGATAAATGAAAGACGAAATGAATAGTTAGTTATGTAATAGGCACCTTCTTTCTGAAACGGCGTGGATTAGTTCCTGTCCGAGCAGGGCGGATTTTCGTCCGACGCCCCTTGTTTCTTTTCGGACTCGAGAAACTAAAAACACACGCTTAACTCTACACTAAATATTTTCAGATAACAAGCGTATAATAAGCTGATAATTTCGCGTTAACCCATTGATAATCAGTACTGGGTGTAAGATAAGCGGATAATTACATTCTTGCTTGTCTACCATATATCTATAAGAAAAAGGGCCGGAAGTTTCTGTTTCCGACCTCTATTTCTTAATATAAATGCGAATATGTATGGACAGCCAGTATAGCATTGATCCATTTGTGGTGAGGTGGCTTGCCACGGAAGAAAAGGGTGTGCCAACAATCAAAACAGACTACTGTGTCATGATGGCCATGGCAAATCCTCCACCGGGTGCCTCTTTAATCTTGAGTGTCTGTCCGGCCTTTACCTTCTTCTTGGTGATGACGTATGCCTTGGGGTTTGTCTCATAGTGCGCCGTGCTGTGGTCCTGGTAGATGGTGCACAGGTACTTCTTGTCCTTGTCGAGGAAGTCGAGACACACGGTGGCGGTATGGCCGTTCTCGTCGCACTTGCCTCCCACAAACCAGTTGTCGGTGCCCTTGGCCTTTCGCGCCACGGTGATATAGTCGGCAGGCTCTGCCTCCAGATAGCGTGAGTCATCCCAGTCGCATGCCACGTCACGAATGAACTGGAAGGCATCGGTGTAACGGTTGTAGTGCTCTGGTAGGTCGGCAGCCATCTGCAGAGGCGAATACATGGTAACATAAAGAGCCAGCTGTCCGCAGATGGTGGAACGCACCCATGAGGTATTGTCGCTCCATGTGTTGAGTTTGGTCTCGAAGATGCCTGGTGTGTAGTCCATGGGACCTCCCTGCAGGCGTGTAAACGGCAGTATGCAAGTGTGATCGGGGCGATTGCCTCCGAAGGCTTCGTACTCGGTGCCCCTTGCCGACTCGCCTCCCACCAGGTTAGGGTATGTGCGGCACAGTCCGGTGGGACGTGTCGCCTCGTGCGAGTTGACCATGATGTGGTGGCGTGCCGCCTGGCGTATGACGTAGAGATAGTGAGCGTTCATGGACTGCGAGTAATGGTGGTCGCCGCGCGGAATGATGTCGCCCACATATCCTGTCTTCACGGCATCGTAGCCGTAGTGGTTCATCAGGTTGTATGCCTTCTCTATATGATGCTCATAGTTCTGTGTAGACGACGATGTCTCGTGGTGCATGAGCAGCTTCACCCCCTTGGAGTGTGCATATTCGTTGAGCATCTTTATATCGAAGTCGGGATAAGGTGTGACAAAGTCGAACACGTCGCGTTTCCACATGTTCGCCCAGTCTTCCCATCCCACATTCCAACCCTCTACCAGCACTTGGTCGAGACCGTTGGCTGCGGCAAAGTCGATATATGCCTTCACCTTCTCGTTGTTGGCAGCGTGACGTCCGTTGGGCTTGGCCTTGGCCCAGTCTACCTGGTCAATGTAGACCGAGGGATAGTCGTCGGTGTAGTTCCACGAGCTCTTGCCCACTATCATCTCCCACCACACACCACAGTACTTGGTGGGGTGAATCCAGCTCACATCGTCGAGGGCACAAGGCTCGTTAAGGTTTAGGATGAGGTTTGACGAGAGCATCTGCCTTGCATCGTCGCTCGCCAGGGAGTGTGGCACGGTGTCTGCATACAGCCTTTCAGCCCCGTGGCATCGGGTGTGAGATGGCTCACCAGAGTGAAGGGCTTGGGCAACGGAGTGCGCGAAGGCTTGGGCGCGGGCGTATAGGCGTTGCTGAGTCCTCCCAGCTGGGTGGTGAAGGCTTTGGTCTGCGAGTCGATGAGTTCGAGGTGCATGGTGGCATAGTCAAGGCATGCTGCCTCGTGAATGTTGATGTAGAGGCCGTCGTCAGTCTTCATCTGCAGTGCTGTCTGTACGCCTGTAGGACTGAACACAGCCACCGACGAGTTGGTCCAGTTGACGGCTTCCTTCATGCGCTGGCGCACCACGCTGAGCCGCGTCTGCTGAGTTTCCTGCTCCTGTGTGTCATAATCGCCAGGTAGCCACCATGCCATATGGTCGCCAGCCATGCTGAACTCGGTCTTCTCTTCCTGTATGATGAAATAGTTGAGGTTCTTCTGCTGGGGGAACTCATACCTCAGTCCCATGCCATCGTCGTAGACGCGGAAGCGAATGACGACAACGCGTCCCGTAGCCTGCTGTGTGAGCGTTGCCTCCAGCTCGTTGTAGTGGTTGCGTATTGTTGCTGTCTCACCCCATACAGGTCTCCACGTCTCATCGAAGGTGAAAGTCTTTTCACCGGTTATGCTGAACCCGCTGATGAGATCGGTCTCGTCGAGTCCTTTCGAGGCATGCTTGTCGCGTGCCAGCTCCAGTCCGAGATGCGATGCGTTGACCACAGCCTTGCCTTTGTAGGTCATTTCGTAGGTGGGCCTGCCGGCATTGTCAGTATAGAACTTAAGTGTTACATTGCCGTCTGGCGAGGTGACAGTAGCAGCTGCTGCCAGCATTGGAGCCAGCAGCAGCATCAGGAACAGGCTTCTGTGTTTCATGCGATACAGTCTTTTCAAGTCCACTTGCTAAGGTCTTGCTCGGCTATGAACTTGAGGTTGTTTAGAATAATGGTCTCACGTGCCTTCTCTCGATTGTCGGTACGGAAGACAAGTATTCCCCTGCCATTATAAAGGAAAGTATACATGTATGCAATGCTGATACCGGCATCGCTGAACATCTTCACTGCATCGGCACAGCGTCCCGGCTCGTCGTCAAGCTGCAGTGCCAGCACATCGCTCAAGGCGACGGCAACACCGGCTTTCTTCAGCTCCTCGTATGCTTTCAGCGGTTCGCTGCAGATGAGGCGGTAGATGCCATACTCTGCCGTATCGGCTATTGTAGAGGCAATAATCTGTATGTTTTGCTCTTTAAGCACTTGCAGCACTTTGATAAGTGTGCCAGAACGATTCTCGATGAAAATGGAAAGTTGATGGATTGTCATGGTTCATTAATTATTAATTAGTAATTAGCAATTAGTAATTAGAAGAGCTTCCGCAGGTCTTTAACACGGACAGCCTTCTTTTCGTCGCTCACAGTGAGCGTACCCTTTGGCACAAGGCGTACCTTAGGCGTTATGAGTATCTCGTCTTTCAGCAGGCGGGTGATGGTCTTCTCCAGCTGTTGCAGACGTGAGTAGTCATCGGTAAACATACCAGCCAGCTCTACCTCGACGGTCATAATGTCGTTGCCGTCGCGTGTCTCCAGCGTTATCAGGTAGTCGGTACTCAGCTCCTTGAACTTGAGCAGAATCTTCTCTATCTGTATGGGGAAGATGTTTACTCCCTTGAGTATCATCATGTCGTCGGAACGGCCTTGCAAGCGTGCCAGCCGCTTGTGGTGACGCCCGCACGGACAGTCACCTGGCAGTATGCGGGTGAGATCACGTGTACGGTAGCGCAGCAATGGCATGGCCTCGCGGTTGATGGTGGTGAGCACCAGCTCGCCCAGCTGTCCGTTGGGAAGGGGTTCAAGTGTCACGGGGTCGATAATCTCCACGATGAAGTAGTCTTCCCAGATGTGCAGTCCGTTCTGCTCCTGACACTCAAATGCTACGCCAGGCCCCATCATCTCTGAGATGCCATAGCTGTTGTAGGCCTTTACCCCGAGGTTTTCCTCTATGCGCTTGCGCTGCTCCTCGCTATGTGGCTCGGCTCCTATGCAAAGCACCCTGAGACTGGTGTCACGGCGGGGGTCGCAGCCTTCCTGTAGCATCACCTCGTAAATGCGTGAGGCATAGGAAGGTATGGCATGTAGCACGGTGGTGCCAAAGTCGCGTATAAACTTTATCTGCCGGGTAGTGTTGCCTGCAGCAGCGGGCACGGTGAGCATTCCCACCTTCTCGGCACCATACTGGAAACCAAGACCTGCTGTGAACATGCCGTATCCGGCAGAGTTTTGGAACACGTCTTCCGGACGGCTTCCTACCATCCACAGGCAACGTGCAACAGCATTGGCCCACTCATCGAGGTCTTTCTGAGAGTGGAGCACAACAGTAGGATTGCCCGTAGTACCGCTACTTGAGTGTAGGCGAACACAGTCTTTCATAGGTACGCATGCAAGGCCGAAAGGATAGTTCTCACGCAGGTCTTCCTTTGTGGTGAAAGGCAGCTTGCGCACATCATCGAGAGTTTTGATGTCGTCGGGAGTAATGCCCAGCTCGGCAAAGCGTTTCTGATAGAACGCTGAGTTCATGCAGTGGTGCACCGTCTTCTTTAAACGCTCCAGCTGCAACGCCTCCAACTCAGGTCGCGACATTGTTTCCAATTCTGGGTTGAAATAAGGTGAATATTGTTCGTTCATTTTTTTGAGTTCCTAAGTTTTTTGAGTGTTATTATTTAAGAGTGTAGGAGTGTAGACGTTAGTTTTGCTGATGTCTGCATGCTGGGTATTTCTCCATTTCTCATTCTCTCATTCTCTCATTCTCTCATTCTCTCATTCTCAAATAATCTGCTCGAGCTCGGCAACATTGTTGGCAATCTCCTCATCGCTCACAGAGTAATTGACCAAGTCTCCGTTGATGAAAGAGTCGTAAGAAGGCATATCAATGAGTCCGTGTCCTGAGAGGTTGAAGAGTATAACCTTTTCTTTACCATTGAGCTTGCATTTCTCTGCCTCCCTGATAGTTGCAGCAATGGCATGACAGCTCTCGGGAGCAGGAATAATACCCTCGGTACGAGCGAAGAGCATGCCTGCCTCGAACGACTCCAGCTGAGGAATATCCATGCCTCGCATCATTCCGTCTTTTATGAGCTGAGAAATTATCATGCCCGCACCATGGTAGCGCAATCCTCCGGCGTGAATGTTCGAGGGCTTGAACGTGTGTCCAAGGGTGTACATGGGCAGCAGTGGGGTGTAGCCAGCCTCGTCGCCAAAGTCATACTGGAACTTTCCACGGGTAAGCTTCGGGCAGCTCTCTGGCTCGGCAGCAATAAACTCGGTATGCTTTCCGTCCTTCAGATTGTGACGCATGAAGGGGAAGGCCAGTCCGCCAAAGTTGCTGCCTCCGCCGAAGCAGGCTATCACCATGTCGGGATACTCTCCGGCCATGGCCATTTGCTTCTCGGCCTCCAAACCGATGATGGTCTGGTGCAGGGCCACATGGTTGAGCACCGACCCTAAGGTGTACTTACAGTTGGGAGTGGTTGTTGCCAGCTCAACGGCCTCGCTGATGGCTGTGCCTAGTGAACCTGGGTGCAGAGGGTCGCGTGTTATGATGTCCTTGCCAGCACGTGTTGACATTGACGGCGAACCTGTAACGGCAGCACCAAAGGTGCGCATGGCTGTTGAGCGGTAAGGCTTCTGCTGCATGGTAATCTTCACCTGATAGATAGCACAATCCAAACCATAGAGCTTGGCGGCATAGCTGAGGGCCATCCCCCACTGGCCGGCCCCCGTCTCGGTGGTGACATTGGTAGTGCCTTCCTGCTTGGCATAGTAGCACTGAGGCAGGGCGGAGTTAATCTTATGTGAGCCCAACGGGTTGGTGCTCTCATTCTTGAAATAAATATGGGCAGGAGTACCCAAAGCCTCTTCGAGGGCATAGGCACGAACCAGTGGTGTGCTACGATAGAACTTGTACTTGTCGAGCACTTCTTCAGGGATGTCGATCCAACGATGCTCAGTATCCAGTTCCTGCACACAGCATTCACGGGGGAAGATGTGTGCCAGATCATCAACACCCAAAGGCTGCTTGGTAGCCGGGTGGATGGGAGGCATGGGCTTGTTGGGCATATCTGCCTGAATGTTGTACCACTGTGT
>CAMYZK010000170.1 GCA_947303825.1 uncultured Prevotella sp.
CACCACGACGAGATGGAGATGCAGACGCTGCTGGCTCCCATCGTGCAGGTGTGCGATGCCATCAGCGGTGCCCGTCCCGGTGCCCGCCGTGAAATTGTGGAGGCTTACATCAAGCGCCTCAACGACCTGGAGGCCATTGCCATGTCTTATCCCGGTGTCACCAAGACCTACGCCATACAGGCTGGCCGCGAGCTGCGCGTCATAGTGGGTGCCGACAAGATGACCGATGCAGAGACTGAGGCACTGAGCGGTGAGATAGCCACAAAGATACAGAACGAGATGACCTATCCGGGACAGGTGAAGATTACCGTCATACGCGAGACTCGCTCGGTAGCCTACGCAAAATAGACATAGGCAGGCTATCAAGAACAGACTTGGCCAAGCGTAAAGACTTTAGCCAAGCGTAAAGAACAGACATAGGAAACGCACGAAAAAAGGGCTGTGCATTCTCACTGACGAGAGGCACAGCCCTTTTTATGATTCTCTGCTTTTCGCTTTACTCTGTCATCTCACCCGAGATGTAAAGTCGCGACAGCTCTACTTCACTGTTGGTACGCACGGTTATCGACTTCTTGAAGTATCCCAGAGACTTGCCATTACCATTATAGGTGACGGTAATCTCACCCGACTTGCCTGGCATGATGGGCTCCTTGGTGTACTTCGGCACCGTGCATCCGCAGGATGCCACTGCCTGGTTTATCACAAGCGGCTTCTCGCCGACATTGGTAAAGGCAAACGTGCAAGTCACCACGGGATCTTTAGCCGAGAACTTGCCGAAGTTGTGGCTGGTCTTCTCAAACTTTATCTGAGCATACTTCTTTGTTGGTTCAGAATCCTGAGCCATTACAGCCGTCATGCTGCAAACCAGCATGAATGTTAAGAGAAACAGTTTCTTCATATCATTAAAAATTGCTTTAGTTCAACACATATTTATTACTTATGCTTATAAGTTGGATGCAAAATTAATAAAAAGTAAAACCTATTCAGATACTATTTAAGTTTTTTTACACGATGTTAACTCATGTATAACTACCTCAAGTCCACTTTAAAAAGTTGAAATTGTTCTGTCGCCCTTTCAGGGCTCAATCTTAACGGTCTGATTTACAAGAAGGGGCTTCACCCCTCCCTGTGTTATTTCGTCCCTTCGGGACTTTTTAAAGTGGACTCCTACTTCAAGTCTCGCATTCGCTCAGTAACTATATCTATCATCTTTCATCTGTCATCTTTCATCTGTCATCTTTCAACAGCTTATAGTACTCTGTTGCTCCGAGCAGGAAGCATCCGGTGCCATAGTCCTCAAAGTCGGGTATACGGGTATAGCTCAGGGGCTGTCCGGCCGACGGGTCTTTGCCCGTACCCTGCATCCATCCCAGGAAACCGTCTTCATGCACTGCATCGCGCACCATTGCCTGCCAGGCACGGTTGGCCACTGGGCGATAGACTCGCTCGTCGAGAACCCCCTCGCGCATGCCCCAGCAGATGCCATAGAGGAAGAGGGCGGTGCCGCTGGTCTCGGGCATGGCGTAGTTGGTAGACACAAGGCTGGGATTCCAGAAGCCGTCTTCGCGCTGGCATGTAATCAGTGCCTTGCTCATCAGCTTGAAGTCCTTCATCAGCTCCTTGTACTCCTTGCTCTTGGGCTGTAGCTCATCCATGCATCGCACCAGTGCAGCATATACCCATCCGTTGCCCCGGCTCCAGTAGCACTGCTGTCCGTCGGGCTCCTTGTAGGGCGGCACATAGTCGGCATCGCGCCACCACAGGCCCTCCTTCACGTTGAAGAGTCCACCGCCACACTCGTTACGGCTCCAGCGGTACATCTTCATTCCGTGGTCCAGGTATTTCTTCTCTCCCGTTATGCGATACATGCTCACATAGACGGGCATGGCCATCTGTATGGCATCTATCCACGTCCACCAACCGTATAGGCTTCCGTTCTTCGGGTTGGGGGTCTGCATTTGGTGGTTCAGGTTCTGCAGCGTGGGTTCCAGCATATAGCTGGTGCCCTCTACTGCTGCCTCGGCTATGGGCTGATAGCACCAGAGGTATGTCTGCGCGCAGCACTGGTCGTCGGCATCGCAGGTGTTCACACCGTTGCGCGGTGTCCACTTATGGAAGTTGGCCCAGCGTTCTATATAGTCCAGATAACGCTGCTGATGGTCTATGCCCTTGAGTGCCACCAGCCCTTCATAATAGACGGCGCGAGTCCACAGCGAACTGGGACGCACGCGCTTCACGTTGGTGGGAACCGTCGGGTCTTCATACTTCTTCATGAAATAGTCGTTGACAAGCCTTGCGGTAGCCAGCACATCTTCGGCAGTGGCCTGGGCTGCTGCATGCCACGGCATAGCTGTAAAGAGCATGACGAGCAATGCAAGATTTCGGGTTTTATTCATTGTTGAGATAGTTTTGTAGTTTATTGTTGTTTATTTTGCAGAATAGTTCTTGAGACCTTTTTGCAGGAACTCTATATACTCCTGTATGTCCTCATCGTATGAACGCAGACCATTGAGGGGCTTTCCCGTTGCTGGGTCAAGCAGCACATAGAAGGGCTGCGTGTTGGCACCTATCTTCATGCGCTCCAGATAGCTCCACTTGTCGCCAACGGTGCGCAGCGTTCGCTGTGTTCCGTCAACGTCGGTCACCTCCATGGGTTGAGCCAGCTTTGTCTTGTCGTCAACATAGAGTGAGATGAGCACGTACTTGTTGTTTAGCAGGTCACGCACCTTCGGGTCAGTCCACACGGCGGCTTCCATCTTTCGGCAGTTCACGCAACCGAAGCCCGTGAAGTCGACCATCACCGGCTTGCCTTCGGCACGGGCGGCTGCCATACCCAGGTCGTAGTCGGTATATTTTGCCTCTACCGAGCCGTCATAGAGGTTGAAGTCCTGCGTGTTCATAGGGGGCGAGAAAGCACTGATAGCTTTCAGCGGTGCTCCCCACAGTCCTGGCACCATATAGACGGCAAAGGCCACCGAGAGGAACTTCAGCGCAAAGGCCAGCTCGATGAATCCCAGCACCACCTTCACCGTATTCATCCACCCTCCCGACTTCGGTGCCGACTTCAGCAGTGAGGGGAACATGGCAAAGAGCGTAAACGGTATCGCCAGTGCTATGGCAAATCCCAGCATGCCTATCGTGGGAGCCACGATGTCGCCCTGTGTGGAGACGGCCACCAGCAGGAACCCTACGATGGGGCCGGTGCACGAGAATGACACCAGGGCCAGTGTGAAAGCCATGAGGAAGATAGAGAGCAGACCTGTGGTCTTCTCCGACTTCTGGTCAATCTTGTTTGACCAGCTGGAAGGCAGCACTATCTCAAAAGCTCCGAAGAACGAAGCGGCAAAGACAATGAGCAGCAGGGCAAAGAAGATATTGAACACGGCATTGGTGGAAAGCGCGTTGAGTGCCGATGCCCCAAAGAGAATGGTTACCAGCAGCCCCAGCAATACATAGATGACAACGATGCTCAATCCGTAGGTGACGGCCTCTCTGACAGCCTTCTTCCTGTCCTTGTTGCGCTTCAGGAAGAACGACACCGTCATCGGTATGATAGGCCACACGCATGGCGTAAGGATGGCCAGGAAGCCAGCCAATAGACCCTCGATGAAGATCATCCACCACGAGAGACTCATGTCGTTGGTGCTGGCGGCATTCTCGTATGCCTTCAGCTCAGAGGTGATGGGCTGCCACAAGGAAACCATGTCCATAGCAGCATCGGCCGAGGGCTTCAGGGCGGTGACAGTGTCGCCGGGGATGGAATCCTCCGATACTGTCACTTCAGCATGATGGTCTGCCAACGTATCAGGAGCGTCCACAGGGGCTGGCTCTTTAGTATCTACAGCCTTGGCGGGTTCCTCTGCAGGCTTTTGTGGGGATTCCCCGCTCTTGCTGAACTCTACGGAGGTAGGAGGCATGCACATCTGGTCGTTGCAGGCACCATACTCCAGGTGACAGCTGATGCTGTAGAGGGGTTTCGTGAACCTTATCTTCTGAACAAAGGCACCACTTCCCTCGAAAAAGCGTAGGTTTGTTCCGAACATTTCTTCATACTGCTCCTTCACCTTGCCGCGTGGTTTCAGCTTGCCCACGAGTTCTATCCCATCCAGCTTGTCAGCATGGAAAGTGGCACGCGTCGGTCCGTCCTCGGTAATGTCGGTACTGTAGACGTGCCATCCGGGGTCGATGGTTGCCGTGAAGACTATCTCGCCCTCGTTGGTACCAGTGACATTCAGCTCCGAACGGAAATGCACCGGATCAGCAATCTGCGCCCATCCTCCAAGGACAGAGAGCAGCATGAAAAATAACAGGTATTTCTTCATTGAGAGATTACAATTAGGGTGCAAAGATACAAATAAATGGCCGAAAAGCAAAGAAAAATGATTATTAAATCTTTTGGAAAGGAAAAATAACAGATAAGATTTGTTTCATTCAAAAATAATATGTACCTTTGCATGTTAGATGAAAAACAATTAACTAAAACAACAATAATGAAACAAACAAATGTTAAGTCCGCAGAGGGCAAATTGGGAATCATGGTCGTTGGCTGTGGTGCCGTTGCAACAACATTCATGACTGGTGTGCTGATGGCACGCAAGGGGTTGGCAAAGCCTGTTGGAGCCATGACTCAGTATGACAAAGTTCGCATAGGGCGCGGGGAGCAGAAACAGTATCTGCACTACAAGGACATTGTGCCCATTGCCAATCTTGATGACATCGTTTTCGGCTGCTGGGATGTTTATCCACAGAACGCCTTCCAGGCAGCCATGTATGCCGAAGTGCTGAAAGAGAAAGACATACTGCCCGTACGCGACGAACTTGAACAGATAGTGCCCATGAAGGCTGCCTTCGACAGGAACTATGCCAAGCGCCTCGACGGTGACAATGTGAAGCAGTGTGCCACGCGCTGGGACATGGTGGAGCAGCTGCGTGAGGACATACGCAGCTTCAAGGCAGAGAAGGGCTGCAGCCGCATAGTGGTGCTCTGGGCCGCTTCTACCGAGATTTACGTTCCTATAAACGAGGATGTACACTACGATCTGGCCAAGCTCGAAGCTGCCATGAAAGCCGATGACCGCGAACACATAGCACCCTCCATGTGCTATGCCTACGCAGCACTGAAGGAGGGGGCTCCGTTCATCATGGGTGCACCAAACACCACCGTTGACATTCCTGCCATGTGGCAGCTGGCCGAGCAGACCAAGATGCCCATCGCAGGCAAGGACTTTAAGACCGGACAGACGCTCGTAAAGAGTGGCTTTGCACCCATCATTGGCACCCGCTGCCTGGGACTGGACGGATGGTTCTCTACCAACATTCTGGGCAACCGCGACGGACTGGTGCTCGACGTGCCCGAGAACTTCCGCACGAAGGAGGTGTCGAAGCTCTCTACGCTGGAGACCATTCTCAAGGCCGACAAACAGCCCGACCTCTATACCGACTACTACCACAAGGTGCGCATCAACTACTATCCGCCTCGCAACGACAACAAGGAGTCGTGGGACAACATCGACATCTTTGGATGGATGGGCTATCCCATGCAGATAAAAATCAATTTCCTCTGCCGCGACAGCATCCTGGCAGCACCCGTCTGTCTTGACCTATGCCTGTTGAGCGACCTGGCATCACGCGCCGGACGCTTCGGCACTCAGACTTGGCTCAGCTTCTTCCTCAAGAGTCCTATGCATGACTATACCCGTGGCGAAGAAGCCGTTAACAACCTGTACGAGCAGCACACCATGCTGAAGAACGCCATACGCGAGATGGGTGGCTACGAGGCCGACGAGGAAATGGATTAAACCAGAGACATCACCATCGTAACTGTATAAGACAATAACCAACCCATTGGTTGACAGGCGCGCTGCTTCAATAGTAGTGCGCCTGTGTTACGTTAAACGGTGAACGTTGAACATTGAACATGAACATTGAACATTGAACATTGAACTAATAACT
>CAMYZK010000171.1 GCA_947303825.1 uncultured Prevotella sp.
CCATCTTCAACGTCAGCGACCGCATCGGCGTTCCCTACGTCTCGATTCCCAAGGAGAAGGTGGTGGGTGTCGTGGAGTGCAACATCCCCGACGAGGCCCGCGCCTTCAAGGACAGCGACCCCGTGACCGAGAAAATAGGCTACCTGACAGCCGAGTTCCTTGTTGACGAGCTGCACAAGGGCCGCATCCCCAAGGAGTTCCTGCCCCTGCAGAGTGGCGTAGGAAGCACCGCCAACGCCATCCTTGGCGCACTGGGCGAGGACAAGCACGTGCCCGACTTCAACATCTACACCGAGGTTATCCAGAATGCCGTCATCGACATGATGCTCTCTGGCCGTGTTAAGGATGCCAGTGCCTGCTCGCTCACTGTGAGCAACGACTGCCTGATGCAGGTGTACGACAACATGGACTACATGAAGAACCACCTCACACTGCGCCAGAGTGAGATCTCCAACCACCCCGCCGTCATTCGTCGCCTTGGAGTCATCGCCATCAACACCGCCATCGAGGTTGACATCTATGGCAATGCTAACTCCACTCACATCAGCGGCACAAAGATGATGAACGGCATAGGCGGCTCGGGCGACTTCATACGCAATGCCTACCTCTCCATCTTCACCTGCCCCAGCGTGGCAAAGGGAGGATGCATCAGCAGCGTGGTGCCTTTCGTCACCCACCAGGACTCTTCCGAGCACGATGTGAACATCATCGTGACCGAGCAGGGCGTTGCCGACCTGCGTGGCAAGAGCCCCATGCAGCGTGCTCAGTGCATCATTGAGAACTGTGCACACCCCGACTACCGTCAGCTGCTGTGGGACTATCTGAAACTGGGTACCGGTGGACACACCCGTCACTGCCTCACGGCTGCCTTCGCCATGCACGACACGCTGGCACGCAAGGGCGACATGCATCTCACCGACTTCTCTGAGTACGTGAAATAGCACTAACGTTTCCACTCTGCTTTCAGTCTATGCAGCATGGTGGTGCTCTCTCCGCACGAGCCGGTGTGCTGTATATGTATGCCTCCGAAGGGAAGAGGTGCTACGTTGGCCTGGAGGTCTACCTGGTGGGGTAGGGCAGAGTCGGCAGGCTTGGGTGTCTTGGTCTCCACATGGGCCGACAGCCGTCCGTTGTCATAGCTTATGCCGATGGTGCAGCCAGTGCGGTAGCATGTTGACGATATGGGGGTGGTGATGGGTTTCACCACCCCGTTTTTATATTCCACCAGCATGAAGTCAACAGCCTTGGCGTGCTTTACTGTACGTTCTATGCGCAGGCCGTAGCCGGTCAGCGTCTTCGTGTCAAACTTCAGGCAAACGTCCATATACTGCCCCGTGGCCGAGCCGAATCCCTGTCCGGCCGTCTTCGTCGGGTCTACCAGTAGCGTCAGCGTCATGTCGCCATAGTTGCCGTCGGTGGGGGTGTACATCAGGCGGGCACCGCGTTGTGCCTGCAGCAGACCGTAGCCCACGGCCCCGTTGAAGCCTTCTTTGTATTCCCACATGGGGTTGGAACGGTCAAACGACCAAGGGAACTCAGCCGTATCAGCAGGTTTGAAGCCGTCGACAGTCCAATAGCCCGGCAGCACCTGTGACTGCCACTGACAGGGGAGATCGTGAAAGTCGGTTTCCAGTCGTTCCGTCTTCTTCTGGTGTTTGATGGCCTTCGATGCATCCACACGGACGGTGTCGCCAGTCAGGCTACCATGGAGCTTGGGAATCATCAGGGCGCTTAGTCTGTGGCCGTTGTCGGCCTCGGACAGCTTGTATTCAGGGTATGTCAATGCCAACGGATTGGCTTTGTCTACGCTGACGGGGATATCATCGCGCAACCATATAATCTCGGACTCGTCATAGCGGTCTTGCAAATCAAGGTCGTAGATGAACTGAGCCACACCTTTCTTTAGTTGAATGGTCGGCATGCGCAGAAATGCCGGTGCAGGCAGAAGACGTGGGTGAACGGTAAGGTAACAGGCTGCCTCACGACCGTCGGGCGTGCTGGCCATCACGCAGAATAGGGCTGTTTTACCGCTTTCGTTCGTTGGGATTACCTGTACGGAGTCTCTGCCTATGGGCACCAGTGTTGCATATCGCTCACAATAGTCTGTTAAACGCCATTTTACCGATTCCGAGTCGCTGCATGCCAGTGTCAAAGGAGCTTCACCGGTGCGCAGCTCTGCCTCGTGGCGGCTGATATTCAAATAGGGAATGCCACGCTTAATGAGGCTATCTGCCTGGTGAAGGACAATAGTGTTCTGAGGTTGGCGGATGCCTATCTGATAGGGTTTGCCGTTTAGCGTGAAGTTCTTCTGATAGCAGCGCAGCCAAGGCTGAGGATAGGCCGTCCATCCGATATATATACTATCTGATGGCGCATGATAACGACAGTCGATGAGCGTGACGGGGCCACCCTGTTTGCAGAAATACATCTCGCGATTGCTGCCCTTGACATGGAAGTCGCAGTCGATGAACATGGCACCACGGCTGAAGGTGCTCCAGAAGGGCTTCTGGCCATAGAGGTCGATGTCGCAATGCCGATAGATGGCGTTGCCGTTGAGGGCATCGTCGGTACACTCGAAGTGGCAGCTGTCGTAAACGCTCTCGCGGGCACCGTTGAGGGGGTTGAGGTTCAGGCGGCTGACAAACCTGACACGCCTGGCAGTGAGCTGCTTGCCGTGCACATATCCTACATGGGCCTGCGTGATGGCCTCGCTCCGCTTCTTCCTGCCCAGCGACGGGCGCAGCTCATAGCTGAGGTCTACGTTGCAGTAGTTGCCCAGGGTCATGTTCTCCACCGTAAGGTGGTCAACATGGAAGTCGAACATGGTGAAATTTCCCACGGCTCCCTGCATCTGTCCGCGCTGAGAGGCCAGCACAACATCTTCTGGACGGTTGCCCAGGCCTATGAGGGTGAGCTTCTTTGCGTGTATCACCATGCCGAAGGGCTCACGTCCGTTCTCTCCTCTCACCACTTCCGGCACATCCGGATTGTCTACCCAATATACCCACGGACGTATGTATAGCGTAGTGGTGTCTTGCAGGTTTTCGATGGCCTCCTGCAGGTTGTTGAAGACGAATTGCCGTGACTGCACCTCGCTGTCATTCAGCGAGCCGTCTATCAGCAGGTGGTACTTGTCTGGCGGTGGTATGTCTGGGGCTCCTGTTCTGCCGGCCACTGCAAGGGCAGTGCCTGCCAGCAGCAAGATGAGCAGCAGTGGCTTGAGGGTTTGTTTCATGCAAGGGGCTGTCTTTATCGGTGTAATTCTATTCTGAACGTTGTGCCACGGCCCACTTCGCTCTGCTTCACATAGATGTGTCCTTTGTGGTATTCCTCCACTATGCGCTTGGCAAGCGACAGACCCAGGCCCCAGCCTCGTTTCTTGGTGGTGAAGCCAGGCCTGAACACGTTTTTCACGTTCTTCTTGCGTATGCCTTTCCCGGTGTCTACCACCTCTACAGCCACGGTGTCGTCTTCCTCCAGCAGCCAGAGGTCTATCTTTCCTGGCTGTCCCTCCATGGCGTCGACGGCATTCTTGCACAGGTTCTCTATGACCCACTCGAAGAGCGAGGCATTGATTTTCACGATGACATCGTTGGCGGGGTAGTGACCTCTTATGGTCACCTTCTGCGAGGTACGCTTGTCCATGTAGGCAATGACATGGTCGAGCACTTCCTTCATCGATGTGTCTACCGGTTCGGGCAGCGAGCCTATCTTTGAGAATCGCTCTGCAATACGCTCCAGGCGCTTCACGTCCTGTTCCATCTCAGGTATCAGCTCGTCGTCGGGATAGCTCTCCTTCAGCATCTCCGTCCACGCCATAAGGCTGGAGATGGGGGTGCCCAGCTGGTGGGCCGTCTCCTTCGACAGTCCCACCCACACCTTGTTCTGCTCAGCCCGTTTCGACGACAGCAGTGCGAAGATGGCCACCACGACGAAGATCATCACTATGCCGAGCTGCCAATAGGGATACTGTGTGAGGCGCTTCAGCAGTGTCGACTCGTCGTAGCACACCAGCTGATAGTCGCCTTCGCCCAGGTCTATGCGTATGGTGTCGCCGGCCTGCCGCATCTGCTGGGCGTATGCTCTGACTGCCGTCGAGTCGGCTATGTTGCGGTAGTCGGCAACGGTGCCGTCGGGATAGGTCACTACCACGGGTATCGTGGTGTTGCCTTGTATGAATTCCAATGCCAGCGTCAGCCCAGCCTCATCTTCGGCCTGGTTGATGTATTTCATGGCCTTTGCCCAAAGGTCCATCTTTGAACGCTCTTCCTGCTTGAGGTCATCGACAAGGCGGTGACTGAAAAACAGCGATGCGGCTGCAATAGTCACTGCGGCGATGACGAGGATGATCTTCACCTGTCTTATTCTGTCGGTCCACTGCATGGAAGAGGTGGGAGAGTTAAGAGTTGAGAGTTAAGAGTTAAGAGTTGAGAGTTAAGAGTTGAGAGTTTGAAGTTCCTAAAGTTTTTCTATCTGTTAAATCCGCCGCTTGCGGCATAATCCTTACTAGAAAAATCTGTGTCATCTGCTAAATCTGTGGTCGTTTTCTTACTTTCGGAAGTTGAATAAGCAACTTGTCCATGTGCAGCCAATATGTCTGTTAGTATTCTCTGAGTATATCCTCGTGTCGTTTCTTGCGCTTGGCAGCACTGCTGCCGCTACGCCACTTCTTTGGTATGAGGTAACCCAGCAGTCCGAAGAGGTTGCCGTTGGGCTTGGCAGCCATCAGCTGTGCCTCAGTGAGCTGAATACGCAGGCGTCGGTTAAGCTCGCGCAGGCGGTCGTCTTCTATCTTTCCCTTGCCGAAGACCACTACCTCTTTTAAATTGAGCAGTTTGGAAATGATGTATACGGTGTCTCCGCTCAGTTCTTCCAGTCTGACAAGGCGGCTTTCATAGTTGACGTGCGACACGAGCATAGTGCCGATGCTGTCGGGCACGGAGAAGTGTCCCAGCGAGTCGGTCTTTACCGTGCTGCCGTTGCCCTGCACGTTGGCACCGGCAACGGGGAGCATGGTCTCCACGTCGGCCACCACTAGCTCGTGCTGCGCCGAGACTTTCAGCGTGCCGGCTATGAAAAAACACAGTAAGGGCCATAAGGCTTTCATCAATTGCAAAAGTAGAAAGAAAAGACGGTATAGACAAATCATTTATAACTTTTTAGGGCTTTTCTACTTGCATTTACGTTTCTGTCATTCATATTTTATTTCTCATTGTTGGAATAAAATCTTTTTTCTTTTAAAACATATTACTACAAATTGTTCAAAAATAAAATACCGTGCATCCAATTCGTTTAATTAGTGAAATTCGTGCTTGCTATAAAACATGCGAATGTTGAGTTGCATCCGATGTCGAAGGCATCAGACAATGGTTCTTGCTTCCTTTGGTGGCTGTTTCTAGCTTTTTAACATATTGTTTGGCTCTGTTTTTCAGAATTATTTGTAACTTTGCACCGATTTGTGCGTACATCTTAAAAAAAGTTGAAAAGATGAAGGTTAAAATAGTGAACCATAGCCACCACAAGCTGCCGGAATATGCTACCGTGCAGAGTGCCGGCATGGATCTGAGGGCAAACATTAGCGAGTCAATAGTGCTGAGTCCCATGGAGCGCAAGCTTATTCCTACAGGCCTGTTCATAGCACTGCCACCAGGCTATGAGGCACAGGTGAGGCCGCGTAGCGGGCTGGCCCTGAAGCAGGGCATCACTGTGCTCAACTCGCCCGGCACCATCGATGCCGACTATCGCGGGGAGGTGGGAGTGCTGCTCATAAACCTTTCTCTGCAAGACTTCACCGTAAACGACGGGGAGCGCATAGCACAGATGGTGATAGCACGCCACGAGCAGGCCGAACTGGTGGAGGTCGAGGAGCTGGATACCACTGAGCGTGGCGCAGGAGGCTACGGACATACAGGGGTAAAATAGTTAAGAATTAAGAGTTAAGAATTAAGA
>CAMYZK010000172.1 GCA_947303825.1 uncultured Prevotella sp.
GAGCAGCAACTACAAGCTCACGGCCCAGCGAGGCTTCGACACAGGCAACGACAAGTACCCCAGCACCAGCTATGCCAACAGCTTCCGTTCCACCTGGGGAGCCGACGACAAGACCCGCGACATCACCTGGTATGCACAGGGCGACTACAACTGGGGCGAGAAATACTACCTCCAGGCAGGCGTGTCGGCAGAGTCCAGCTCACGCTTCGGCGACGATGCCAGCGGCCTCAAGCTAGGAGGCGTGGTGTGGGGCTTCTTCCCCAGCGTCAATGCAGCATGGGTGCTCAGCAATGAGAAGTGGCTCTCCGACGTCAAAGGCATAGACTACCTACGTCTCAACCTCGGCTTCGACATCACAGGCAACGACAACATCGACTATACCGCCTCAAAGACCTACTTCGTGGCAAACAACATGCTCGCACAGAAGGTTGACGGAAAGTCCATCGGCAACATTGGCAACACCTCGCTGGCATGGGAGACCACCAGCCGCCTCACCGCAGGGCTGGAGGGCAACTTCATCAACAACCGCGTCAACGTGCGCCTCAACTACTTCAAGGGCTGGACTAGCAACCTGCTCACCCTGCGCCAGCTGGCATGGACCAGCGGCCTGGCCGAGAACTGGAGCAACGACGGCAAGCTGGAGAACGAAGGCTTCGAGGCTGCCGTTGGCATCAAGGTGCTCAACCTGAAAAACTTCAGCTGGGAGCTCGGTGCCAGTGCCGGACACTATGTGAACAAGATAACAGCCCTGCCCAACGGCAACAAGCCCTTCGAGACCACTGCCTTTGGTGCCACCATCCTCTCACAGGTGGGCACAGCGGCAGGAGTGTTCTACGGTTACAAGACCAATGGAGTCTACGCTAGCCAGGCCGATGCCGATGCCGACGGCTACTACCAGATTAACGACCGCGACCAGGTGCAATACTTCGCTGCCGGCGACATGCGGTTCGTAGACATGGACAACAACAAGCGCATCGACGAGGCCGACAGAGTGGTCATTGGCAACCCCAACCCCGACATCTACGGCAACATCTATACCCGCTTCAACTGGAAGCAATGGTCGCTGAGTGCCAACATGCGCTACTCGCTGGGCAACGACGTGTACAACTACCAGCGCTCTCTGCTTGAGGGTGGCTCACGCTTCTACAACCAGACCACGGCCATGCTCGACCGCTGGACATCCGAGAAGCAGACTGCCTCCATACCACGCATCAGCTACGCCGACCCCATGGGCAACGCCCGCTTCAGCGACCGCTGGATAGAAGACGGCAGCTACCTGCGACTGAGCAGCGTCACCATGAGCTACTCCATACCCATCAACAGCACATACCTACAGGGTATCACCCTCTGGGGAGCTGCCTACAACATCTTCACCATCACACGCTATCTGGGCAGCGACCCCGACTGCGGTGTCAGCGGCAGTGCTCTGCTACAAGGCATAGACCGTGGATTGCTCTCCAGCGTACGCTCCTTCGCACTCGGCGTGAAGATCAACCTGTAGACCCTCACCCAATCCCCTCCCTGTGAGGGAGGGGAGAAGTTATACATACAATCTATATCATCAAATATTGACAGAAAGATTATGAAACAGTACATTTATAGTAAAACCGAGAAGTTACTTCGTTTCGTCGTCTATATACTCCTCCCCCTCACAGGGGGAGGCTGGGTGGGGGTCTCCTGTTCCGACCTGCTCGACACCGACTCCGAGCTAGTGGAGTTTCAGGAGGACAACCGCCTTCAGGAGAACACCGACAGTGTCTACAGCGTCATGGGCATCATATACAAGATGCAGACCATCGCCGACCGCACTGTGCTCCTTGGCGAGCTGCGTAGCGACCTGGTGACCACCACAGCGTCGGCCAGCACCGACCTCAAGGCCATCGTCAACTTCAACATCGACGAGAACAACGCCTACAACCGCATCAGCGACTACTACGCCGTCATCAACAACTGCAACTACTTCCTGAAGTATGTCAACAAAGACCTGGTGAAGAACGACCGCAAGGTGTTCGAGTCTGAGTATGCCGCAGTGAAGGCCTTCCGCGCATGGACTTACCTGCAGATGGCACTGGTCTATGGCAGCGTGCCCCTCGTCACCGAGCCCCTTCTCACCGAGGAAGCCTCACAGCAGGCCATGAAGCAGACACCCATGGGCATCACCGAGATATGCAACTACTTCATCGACGACATCAAGGACTATACCGACACCAAGGTACCCGTCTACGGCACCATCGGCACCTACAACTCCACAAAGTTCTTCATACCCGTGCGCGCACTGCTGGGCGACCTCTGCCTCTGGGCCGGACGCTATCAGGAAGCCGCACAGTACTATCACGACTATCTCTCACTGCGCACCGACCCCGTGCGCACAGGCACCTCTAGAGCCACGTGGAACGATGTCGTATCGAAAGAGTGGCGCAGAGCCGGCAACCAGTTCAACTTCGATGCCAACAACAGCGAGTGCCTCTGCTTCATACCCATGGAGAGCAGCGAGTTCTACGGTGTGAAGAGCGAGCTCACCAACATCTTCAACTCCACCAGCGTCAACCAGCAGTATGCCAAGGTGACACCCACCATTCGTCTGCGCCAGCTCTCGGCAGAGCCCAACTACTGCGCCACCTACAACAAGATAGACGGCTCGCAAGACACCATCTATGCCCCGAAGGAAAACCTGGAGAAGTCGGAGTATGCCGGCGACCTGCGCCTGGGCACCATCTACACCTACCGCACCAGCGGCAAGGAACGCTATGCCCGTACATCCGACGAGATACAGACCATCGACAAGTTCAACTCCAGCGGCGTCACCATCTACCGCACCAACATGGTCTACCTGCGCTATGCCGAGGCCCTCAACCGTGCTGGCTATCCACAGTCGGCCTTCGCCGTGCTTAAGTACGGTCTCTACCCCGACATCGTAGACAAGTATATAGATCAGGCCGAACGCGATGCCGCAGGCACCCTCATCTCATTCGACATCGACTACTTCTCCATCAGCAACACACAGGGCGTACACTCGCGCGGCTGCGGCAGTGCCGACTGCGACACCCTCTACCTGCTGCCACAGCCCGCTACAGCCCTTGCCAGCCGTGCCGACACCGTGGCCTGGCAGCAGCCTCTGCTGGAAGACATGATAATAAGCGAGATGGCACTCGAAGGAGCCTTTGAGGGCTACCGCTACTACGACCTCATGCGCGTGGCACTGCGCCGCAACGACCCTTCGTATCTCGCTACCGCCATTGCCCTGCGCAACGGCACCCTCGACACCGCCCTGCAGCAGATGCTCATGAACAAAGACGCATGGTACCTCAGGAAGGAGTGAAGAGTTGAGAGTGAAGAGTTAAGAGTTAATAGTTAGTATTTTTCTTCATAAGTTAGTTAATTAGCATTTCAATCAAGAACATTTTAGTTATGGTAAACTAATGTCCGGCGGTCGCCTGTATGAGAATATCGGCGGCCGTATTTTTGTGTTCAAACGGTAAGACAAAAATGATTGTGGTCGTCTGTGAAGCGACTTCTATCTTAGAGGTAGAAGTCGCGTGTGAGTTCCTGATACCACGGAGAACGTATGTTGGGAGCCAGTTCTATAATTCCCTCGGAGTGTTGAAACTCGTCGGGACTGTTTTTGCGAAAAGCCAGGAGATAACGCCGGGCAGGCTTGCGGGGTGTGGTCTTCACCGCACACTCACGATAAAGGAAGAGACCGGCCAGCAGTGCCTCACTCACTAGCCGCGACTTGCAGTCGGCGGGTATGACCAGCGACAGCTCTCCACCGTCATCGAGCAGGCGACAGGCAGAGGCGACAAGCTCTCTGTAGGAGAGTGAGGAGGCATGACGTGCCATGGTGCGCTGCGGGTCGGGGCACGGCAAGGAGTTCTCGAAGAACGGAGGGTTGCACACTATGGCATCGTAGAGTGAGCTGGCATCGCGCACGTCACAGCAGGCAATGCTCACCCGGTGGGCAAAGGGCGATGCCGCCACGTTTGCCGCAGCCTGCCTGGCAGCCATCGGGTCGATGTCTATGCCCCACACCCTGGCCGAGGGAAAGCGCTGTGCCATCATCAAGGCTATAAGCCCTGTGCCGGTGCCTATGTCGAGTATGCGCCCGCCACCATTGGCCCACGCCCCGAGCAGGGTGCCGTCGGTACCTACCTTCATGGCACACTGGTCTTGACAGATGGTGAACTGCTTGAAAGCGAATGCTGCCATATTTACCTCCCCCCTTATGTCCAGACCTGTCCCCCCTTGGAAAAACCAAAGGGAACAGGCCTGGCGTCTATGGTTAACCGAAAAAAGAGGCCGGACAATGTTTTCACTCGAACTTCCACCAGTCGAAATTGAACAGCTTTGCTCCTTTGTTGCCACGGAAGGCGAAGAAGATGTCGTGCTTGCCCTCTACCTTCTTCTCTACCTTAGCAGAAAGTGTGCGCCACTGCTCCCAGCCTCCGGTGCGTGGCACGTTGAGCTTTGCCACGAGCTGTCCCTTAAGGCTGTCGAGGTGCACCTCAATCATTCCTCCCTGTAGTGCGGAGGCGGCAGAGGCGGTGAATGAGGCAGGAGAAGATGGGCCGAAGTCCACCTCGCGCACCTTGATATAGTCGCCATTCTGAATGTCGCTGATGAAGACACCCGTAGCATCGTTGTTCTCGGCCTTCACACCCAGGGAGAAGGCCATTGTCTCGGCCTCCTGACGCTCGTAGGGGTTGAGGGTGCCGATGGGGCTGACCCCCTCGTCGGTATGGTGTATGATGGGGAAGGTGCCGTCGGCGTTATAGGTAAACTCCTCGACGGCGGCACTGCGTCCGAAGCCTCCGCCTCCAGGCAGCTTGCCGGTGTGGTAGAAGAAATAGGAGTGTCCGCGGAAGTCGGCCACGCCACAGTGGTTGGTAAACGACTTGGTGTCTTCCTGCGGCATGATCTCGCCCCGGTAGGTCCAGGGACCCTCTAACGACGGAGCCGTTGAGTAGGCGATGTGCTCGGGTATGCCTCCGGCGGCGTAGAGCAGATAGTAGAGCGGCTGTACCTTCTTGGCAGGCTTTCCCTTCTTGTTCAGGGGGAACACATTTCGGCGCAGGATCCAGGGGCCCTCGGTGTAGCAGTCCTTGTACTTCTTGCTGCGGTCGCGCTCCTTCATGTTGGGTGCTCCGAAGCCCTCCTCGGTCTGGTTGACCTGTCGCACCTCTCCGTCGAAGCTGAGCATGTCGGCATTGAGACGGGCATAGTTGATGGTGGGGTTGCCCCAGAAGAGCCATGCCTGCCCGTCGTCGTCGATGAAGACGGTGGGGTCGATGTTGTCCCACGAGCCGTTGTCGAAGAGCGGTTTGCCCAGGGCATCGCGGAAGGGGCCTGTGGGTGAGTCGGCCACGGCCACGCCGATGGCCATGCCGTTGGTAAGCTTGGAGTGAGCACAGACGTACCAGTAGAACTTGCCGTTGCGCTCGATGGTCTGTGCGGCCCAGGCACGGTCGTCGGCCCAGCTGAAGCTCTCGAGGCTGAGCAACGGGCCGTGGTCGGTCCAGTTCACCATATCGGCAGTGGAGTAGCACCGCCACTCGTACATCCAGAAGAAGTCGGCCCGGTCTTCATCGTGGCCGGTATAGACATAGAGGCGGTCGCCACTCACCATGGGTGCTGGGTCGCTGGTGTACCAGGTCTGGACGATGGGGTTCTGAGCTGTCAGGCTACTTGCTGATAAAAAAGCAATGATAAGTGCTGTCTGAATTTTCATATTTTCAGTTTGTAAGTTGGTGAGTTTTTAAAAGAAATTTGAAAGGAAGATTTATTTTCTTTCTCTTTTTCATCTGAATACGCGGTAATCATATCTTTCATCTTTCATCTGATGAAGTCTTTCATCTTTTACCTCTCATTTCTTTCCTTATTCAAGTTTCTGAAGTTCTTTCTCCGTTGTACTACGAAAGCGTCTCCAATCGTC
>CAMYZK010000173.1 GCA_947303825.1 uncultured Prevotella sp.
CACATAGTTGGGATACATGCGCTCCCACCCTCGCGGCAGTGTACATCCGTGGAAGATGACCTGTAGTCCGAACTCGTTGGCATCGGTGAGTATGTCCTCGTAGAGCTGCATCATGGGCTGCTTGTCGCCACCAAAGAAGTCCACCTTGATGCCCAGTATGCCGTTCTTCTGCATCCACGCCATCTCCTTGCGCCGGGCAGCACTCTTGTCCATCTTGTCCTTGGGCGACTGCGGGGCATCGTTCCACTGGCCGTTGCTGTTGTACCACAGGAAGAGCCCCACGCCCTTAGAGCGGGCATAGCGAGCCAGCTCCTCCATCTTTTCATAGCCTATCTGCTTGTCCCAAAGGGCATCGACCAGCACCGAGCGCCATCCCATAGCGGCCGAGAAGTCTATATAGCGTTTCTGCTCGTCGAAGTTGCAGCTGCCATCCATGCCGATAATCCACGACCACGAACCCTTGCCGTAGGTATAGTCCTTAGAAGCCTTGTACTTGGGCTGCACGAGGTCGCAGGCCACTGTGCTCTCTACGATGGGAGCCAGCGACGTGCCGAGGGTGATGGTGCGCCAGGGCGTCTGGCAAGGCAGGCTGACAGCTGCAGAGGTAGAGCCATATCCATTCAGTTCACCCTGTTGGGGGAAGCCTATCTTATACGTCGATCCACCATCGTTCAGCAGACGGCAGGCCACGTAGCCACCGTCGGTACCCGTCTCGCTGATGAGCATCCAGATGTCTTTTCCGGAATTTCCAGATTGTCCGGATTTTCCAGAATTTACGGTTACCTTGAACAGACAGGGGAACGAATATCCCTCGCCCCAGCCGTTCTTGCCCGTCTCGTCGTCAAGGCTGTAGCTGGTCTCGTAGCTGGGAGAGGTGCGGGCAAAGCCGCCCATAGGCTTGGACTGCGGGCAGAGGAAGGTCTTTGTGCCATTGGGGAGTACGAAGCCGCTGGCCTCGTTCTCGACGACGGCCACCAGCGTCTCGCCGCCACGCCCCCTCTTGGGGTAGAGCTTATAGCAGAAAGCCACGTCGCGACTGCTTACACGGAAGATAATGTCTAAGGCATGCCACTCTCCCTGGTAGAACTGGCAGACGGCCTCGGTAGCCTCGTAGCCGACGTGGCTCTGCTTCCATGTCTTCAGGTCATACTCATCGGTGACCGTCTTTACATCACAGCTCTTCATGGTGAGCTGTTGGGTGAGGTCGGCCATATTGGTCTTCAACCCCAGTGGAGAACCTTCCAGCACAGAGAAGCCGTAAAGCTTGACAGCGTATGTGGGTTTGCCGCCCTCGTCGCTTACCGTTACACTGATATTCTCCTTCGGACCATCGAATGTCTTCTCGGCTGCCTGGCTACATATCGCTGCCAGCATTGCCATCACTGATAATAACGCTTTTCTCATATATAATATATATTATAGTTTTTGCTTTCAACTTAACTTTTCAGCGGACAAGCACCTTCCTTCCACCCCTCAGATAAATGCCTTGCTTGAGTCGTTTTCCGTTGATAAGGCGTCCCTGCAGGTCGTAGGTGTTGCTGTCCTCGGCAGGCTGAGCCTCGACGGTGTTGATGGCCGTAGACTCATAGCTGTTTGCCACCAGGAAGAACTGTCCCAGTATAAAGTCGGCCCAGCCCTCGGCAGCGGCATAGATGGCAAAGGCATAGTCGCCCTTCTCTGTTATGTCGAACTCAAACGTCTGCTGTGACAGTTGTCCGAAGGTATTTGATGCCACATTGCCTATATTGACGGTGGGGGTGTAGGTCTGCGAAGCCACGGCTTTGCTGCCGCTTCGTTTCTCTACACAAAGCTCTATGGGCGAGAAGCTCTCCCTGTTCCAGTTGCACGCTTTGTATTTCAGGGTGTAGTGTCCAGGGAAGAGCGTCAGCGTGCTGCCCGACTCTGCCAGTCCGTACTTTGCCCATCCCTGGTGCTCGTTGCCGTTGATGTTGCGCACGTACAGTCCGTAGTTCAGTCCTCGTGGCGACCCGGTGAACTGCAGTATGCGGCATCCGCTGGTATATCCGTTGCTGTAGCCTATGCGCTTCTCATTACTGTCGTAGGTAGTCCACCCTGTCGGTACGCAGCCGGCCTCCATGAAGTTCATGGCCGATGTTGCCATGCTGAAGCTCTGAGGAGCCGAGAGCGTCAGGTCGATGCTGGCTTCCGATGTCTCGCCGTCATTGTCGGTGGCCACGGCCTTCAGCGTGTGCTTTCCCGACTGTGCTCCGGAGAGTACGGTCTTGTAGGGTTTCTTTGTACACGTAGCCAGGAGGGTCGTTCCGTAGTAGAAATCCACCTTCTCCACCGTTCCGTTCGAGTCGTCGGCGTTGGCAGTGATGGTGATGTCGGGGAAGGTTGCCTCTCCCTTTGGTGCCAGGCAGGTATAGGTGACTCCTGCCGTCGGTGAGGTGATATACACATTAGGCGATGTCTTGTTGAGCGAGTAGCGGCTGCAGAATCTCCATATCTCGTCTCCGGTTTTCACGCCGTTGTCGTTGGAAATCCAGTGTCCTTTACCAGCCATCTCCATCAGCACCACTTCTACGCCCTCCTTGCCCGGACCCCACACACGGCGTGTTATGTGGCTGGCGTTGCGGTATCGCTGTGTGACGCTCGGTGTCGTGGGACATCCGTTGTGCTTTATCCATACGTTCAATGCTCCCTGCACACCACTGAAGGCCACCACATCGTCGGAAGTTCCATGAGTATGTATGATGGGCAGCGGACGTACGTTGCTGTTGGCAGTGGCACCTCCCATGGGATAGCCGCTGATGGGGGCAAAGGCTGCAATCTTGTCAGGAATCTTGTTCATGGCATGGTAGGTGAACATGCCTCCCATGGAGAATCCGGAGAGGTAGACACGGTTGCGGTCTATCTTGTAGAGTGTCACCATCTTGTCGATAAGCGCCGTGACATAGTTTATGTCTCGGTTGCCACTGATGTCCCACGACTTGTCTATGCCGTTGGGGAATACGGTGACAAACTTGGCGGTGTCGCATACCGACTCAATGTCCAGCATTTTCTTCTGGTAGGCGGCATCCTGGTTCATTCCGTGGCAGGAGATGAGCAACGGACGGTTCTCACCAAGATTCTTCGGCACGTAGACAATGTAGTTGCGCTGGGTGCCGTCGACAGTAAGGGTGCCGGTGGTCTGGCCCGCCATCTTCAATCCGCACAGCAATGTCAAAGCGGCTATGGCTATAGTTCTTTTCATGATTATTGTTGTTAGTTGTGCAAAGGTACACATAAAAAGACTATATGGCGATAACCGCTTGTTTCAGATGTTTGTGTTTTTGTTGCAGTTAGTGTCTATGTACCCGTGGCAAGCCTATTTGACATACCGTCGGGGTATAGTTCAATCTTCAATGTTCAATCTTCAACGTTTATAGTTCCACAGGCTCGTAGGGTAGCCCGAACACGTCGGCCACGGCTTTATAGGTCACCCTGCCATCCACTATGTTCAGTCCCTTTGCCAGTGCCGAGTCGTCTTTACATGCCTGCTGCCATCCCTTGTCGGCCAGGACAATGGCATAGCGCAGGGTAGCATTGGTAAGTGCCAGTGTCGAGGTGTTGGGCACTGCTCCCGGTATGTTGGCCACACAATAGTGTACTATGCCCTCTTCGGTATAGACAGGCTCGCTGTGGGTGGTGGGCCTTGATGTCTCAAAGCATCCTCCCTGGTCTATTGCCACATCTACCAGCACCGTCCCCGGCTCCATCAGCTTCAGCATGTCGCGTGTTATCAGGTGTGGCGTTTTGTCACCAGGCACCAGTACCGAGCCCACGACGATGTCTACCGTTGGCAGCTGCCGGCGTATGTTGTGTTCGGATGAATAGAGGGTGTGCACATTCGCCGGTGTCTCAATGTCTAGCTGGCGAAGCCTTGGCAACGAGATATCGGCTATTGTGACATCGGCCCCCAGGCCGGCGGCCATCAGTGCTGCCGCCTCGCCCACTATTCCGCCTCCAAGCACCAGAACCTTTGCCGGCGACACCCCTGGCACGCCGCTTATCAGTTTGCCCTTGCCGCCCTTCGTCTTCTGCAGGTAGTATGCTCCGTTGAGTGTCGCCATACGTCCTGCTACCTCGCTCATGGGCTGTAGCAATGGCAGCGACCCGTTGGGCAGCTGTACCGTCTCGTAGGCCAGACATACGGCCTTGCTCTTCAGCATGGCATCGGTAAGCTCCTTCTCACAGGCAAAGTGGAAATAGGTGAAGAGCAGCTGTCCGGGCCTTACCAGTGCATATTCAGGCTCTATGGGTTCTTTCACCTTCACTATCATCTCGGCCTCGGCATACACGGCCTCGATGTCGGGAAGTATTGTCGCTCCAGCTTTCACATACTCCTCATCGCTGAAACCACTGCCCTCGCCGGCTGTGTGCTGCACACTCACTGTGTGGCCTCGGCGTGTCAGCTCTGCCACTCCCGCAGGGGTCATTCCCACGCGGTTCTCATTGTTCTTAATCTCCTTTGGAATTCCTACTTTCATAATCATAAGGTTTTTAGTTAATGATTTGTATTTCGCTGGTAAGGCCGAATGCCTTGACGACCTTTCAGTGTTATGTGTTTTTTAAGTGACTAATGCGCCCAAGAGCTTCCATAAGTCTCTGGCGTGGACAGGCAATGTTGACGCGCATGTAGCCTTTGCCCGTCTCATGGCCGTACATCGTTCCGGGATTAATCCATACATTGGCTTTGGCCAGAAGACGGTCGGTAAAGGTCTTTGTCGGGTCTGGTCCCTGGTTGTCCAACAAGCTGCTGATGTCTATCCACGGCAGGTAGGTTCCTTCCATCTCGTTGACAGTACACTGCGGAAATGCTGTGGCAAAAAACTCGGACAGCGCATTGTAGTTGCCCCACAGGTATTGGCATAGGCTGTCTATCCACTCCTCGCTCTCGTTGTAGGCGGCAACGAGTGCCACGGGGCCGAAGGGGTTGAGTTCGCACACCTCATTGATGTTGATGGCGCGGTCGAGCCTTCTGCGCCATTCGGGTTGCGAGCATACGATGTTTGCCGTCTGCAGGCCAGCTATGTTGAACGACTTTGAGGGCGAGTTGAGCACCACGCCGTTCATGCGGCATTCGTTGCTGACGGCAGCAAATGGCTGGAAACGGTGTCCGGGCATAATCAGCTCGCAGTGTATCTCGTCGGAGACAACCTTCACGCCGTGGCGCAGGCAGATGTCGTTCATCCTCGACAGCTCCTCGGCTGTCCACACGCGCCCGGTGGGGTTGTGGGGGTTGCACAGCAGGAAGAGGGTGGTCTTCTCATCGGCACACTTGGCTTCGAAGTCTTCCCAGTCTATGCTGAACGTCATTTTTGGGGTCGTTTGGGAGACTGGTCGTTCGGTCGTCTGGGGGGTAGTCAAGATGTCCTTGCGCAGCAGAGCCGACTCAAGCACCTCACAGCCGTTGTTGCGTATGCTGGAGAAGAAGCAGTTGTAGTCGGGCGAAAGAATAAGCACTTTCTCACCGGGCATAGTGAGAGCCTTGATAGCTACCGACATAGCAGGCACCACTCCTGTGGTGTAGAGTATTTCCTCTCGGCGTATTGTCCACTTGTGCCTCCTTTCAAACCACGACATGACGGCCTCGTAATAGTCATCGCCAACAAAGGTGTAGCCAAACACGCCATGTTCAGCCCTGCGGCGAATGGCCTCGCGAATGGCAGGTGCAGCCCGAAAGTCCATGTCGGCCACCCACAGGGGGATAACATCCGACGAGGGAGCCTCGTCCCACTTCACGCAGCCGGAGCCGCGTCGCTCAACCAGTTCGTCAAAAGGCCCACCCAAGCCCTCCCCAAGGGAGGGGTGTTGATTGCCTGAACTAAAAGTGTTATACTTTTCCATAATTTAGAGTATTGAGTCTACTTTAAAAAGTCCGCTACCGTCAACTAACGAGCCGCATGGCACT
>CAMYZK010000174.1 GCA_947303825.1 uncultured Prevotella sp.
CGCAAGTACCATCCGAAGGAGTAGACCACCTCGTAGCTGCCGTCGTCCATCTTATACACATGAAGGGTGTCCTGGGTGCCGGGTATGACGCCACGTGCCTTCTTGTCGGTGATGGGGCAGATGTCGTTGTGCCCGAACTGTATGGTGACGAAGTCGCCCGGCTGCAGCGAGTTGTACACCTTCTCCCACAGCTCCTCGCGTATGAACGAGCGGGTGCTGCGTCCGGCACGTGCGGCGTTGACCAGTGTCACACGTGTGGTGTCGAAAACGGTGTAGGCCTGTGATGCCCATCCCCACATGCCGTCTTCATCCTTGTCCGAGTTCTTCACCGTAGAGTCGCCGGTGAAGAAGACCACCGGCCTGCCGTCTTTCCTCTCCACACTGTATCTGTTGCCTTCTGCGTTCTGCATCATCAACTGCAGGGGCCTGAGGGCGGGATTGGCACTCTGCCACAATCCCTCGGCAGCACTGCGGGCGTTCATCTCTGCCCCGAACTTAGAGGTATGTATCTTGTCGCCCAGGAAGTGGTATTTCTGTTTCCAAGGACTGTACGAGTCGAGCTTGGCACCGCTTATCTCGTTGAGGTCGACAAAGGGTACGCCGTCCACGGCAGCGATATATGCCGCCCACTGAGTCTGCGGCTTTCTTACTGTCAGCCCTGTGTGCTCATCGTGAGCATCGCGTGGGGTGAGCGACATCAATATGGGGTGTGCCCCCTTTTTGCGAACATCATTGATATACATCCGCAGGTAGGTGCCATAGCTGTATACGGTGTCCTGACGCTGTGTGCGCTGGTTAAATCCAACATACATGGTGTCGGGGTCTACGCCGGGTATCACGGCACGTGCACGCTTCTGGTCGAAGAACTCGCCGTTGTCGTTGTGCCCTATTGACACTACCACCCAGTCGCCCGGCTTCAGTGCCTCGCGGACGGCGGGCCACAGGTCGGTGTAGAAGGTGCGTGTAGACATGCCTCCCAGGGCCTGGTTCTCTACTGTGATCTTGCGGGCGTCAAAATACTTGCCGAAGTAGTAGCCCCATCCCCACTGTCCGTTGGAGCCGTTGCCCAGCGTGCCGTTGCGCATGGTACTGTTGCCTACCAGGAACATCACCGGGTTGCTACCTACGCGCGTGCTGCCCGGTGCAGGGCGTGCCGACAGTGCCTTGGCTATGGAGTCGGGGGTATTGTCTATAACCTTGTTTACATCCTCTATGGGATTGGGCAGGTTGTCGAAGTCCTGTGCACTTGTGGTAAGCGTTACTCCTGCACAAAACGCGATAATGGCGAGAAGCCTGTTAGGTAAAAATATTCTTTTCATCGTTTGCAAAGTTACAACAAAAAAGTGAAACACATTTATCTGTTATGGCCTTTTTTTATGCCAGACGGAAAAAAAACTCACGCTCGACAGAAAAATATGCTTTTTCTGCTCTCCCTTAATCATTTTTTTGTACCTTTGCACCATTGTTGTAAGAAACGTGTCAGTAATTATTAGATAGAAAGAACATGAAACGACTCTTTTCCATGGCAGCACTATTGCTGCTGCTCACGGTTACTGCCAGTGCGCAGGAAGACTCCGACCGTATGCGACTAAGGAAGCTCAACATGGCACGTGCTGCCATTGAAGCACTCTATGTTGACACAGTGAACGGCGACAAACTGGTAGAAGATGCCATCAGAGGAATGCTCGAGAAGCTGGATCCCCACAGCACTTATAGCGACCCCAAGGAGACGAAAGAGCTCAACGAACCCCTTAACGGTTCTTTCGAAGGTATTGGCGTTCAGTTCAATATGTCGGAAGACACCCTTGTTGTCATACAGCCCATTACCAACGGCCCGTCGGAGAAGGTGGGCATACTGGCTGGCGACCGCATCGTGGCCGTTGCCGATACCGCCATTGCAGGAGTGAAGATGCCTCAAAAGGAAATCATGAAGCGGCTGAGAGGACCCAAGGGCACCGTTGCCCATCTCAAGGTGGTGCGACGGGGCATCAGAGACACACTTAGGTTTGACGTGGTGCGTGACAAGATTCCCGTCTACTCGCTCGATGCCTCATATATGATAAGACCAGGGGTAGGCTACATACGCATTGGCAGCTTCTCGGCCACCACCTACCAGGAGTTTATGGAGGCCATAGAGAAACTCAGGACACAGGGCATGGACGACCTCATACTAGACCTGCAGGGCAATGGTGGTGGGTATCTGCAGGCCGCTGCCGACCTTGCCGGGGAGTTTCTTGAGCAGGGCGACCTCATTGTCTATACCGACGGGCGCACTGTGCCGCGTCGCGACTATAAGGCCGATGCTTTTGGCACCTTCCGTAAAGGCCGTCTGATGGTCCTTGTCGACGAGTATACCGCCTCGGCTGCCGAGATTGTCACCGGGGCTATACAAGACCATGACAGGGGCACCGTCGTGGGGCGGCGCACCTTCGGCAAGGGTCTGGTGCAGCGCCCCATAGACCTGCCTGACGGCTCCATGATACGCCTCACTACGGCACACTATTACACTCCGTCGGGGCGCTGTATACAGAAGCCATACGAGAAGGGCGACAAGAAGAGCTATTCGCAGGATGTATCTAACAGGCTGAAGAAGGGAGAGCTGACAAGTCAGGACAGCATACACTTTGCCGACTCGCTGAAGTATCAGACACTGAAGAAGCACCGCACAGTGTATGGCGGAGGTGGCATCATGCCCGACTATTTCGTGCCCCTCGACACCATGCGCTATACCAAGTTCCACCGCGAGCTGGCAGCAAAGAGCATCATCATAAAGCAGAATCTGAAGTATGTGGACAACAACAGGAAAAAGCTGAAGAGCAAGTACAAGGACTTCCTGCAGTTCAAGACAGAGTTTGAGGTGCCCAAGAGCCTGCTGGACAGCGTCGTGGCAGAGGCAGAGAAGCAGAAGGTGAAGCCCAGGGATGACGATGAGCTGCAGCGCACGCTGCCTGTGCTCTCACTTCAGCTGAAGGCACTCATTGCCCGTGACCTGTGGGACATGACAGAGTATTATTCTGTCATCAACGAGGATAGCGAGATTGTCAAACAGGCATTGGAGCTGTTGGGAAAATAGCGATTTCTGCAGTGCAAGAAGAATCCTTCACCGCGTGTGCAACGGTCTGTGCCAGTGCACGATGCGGTGAAGGATTTCTTGTGCTACCTTTGCAATGCAAGTTAGCTCATTCTTTCAACTCCTTGCCAGTGGTAAGGTCAATGTCTACCGTTTCTTCTTTTATAGCCTTGATGGTGGTACTCCCATTCTTCAAGCCATCGATAGACTTGTATTGGCATGGAGCAATAATGTTGCCCTCAGTGTCTATGATGCCGTACAGATTGTTTTGGCGTATGATGGCGCGTTGGCCCTTAAAAGGTGTGTAAAGCTCAAACTGCACGTCGCCCTTTGTGATGGTAGGGTAGGTGTCGCCAAAAGAGAAGTATGGCATTGAGACATAATCAAACACCATTGGGCTGACGGTCTTCCCTTCGTCGTTGAGAATGCCCCAAAGGTTGTCTTTCTCTACAAAGACAATGATTGTACCGTCTTGATACTGCACTAACTTTATGTCGTCGTAGATATCTTCCGTAAGTTCATGGCCTCCCGTCTTTACCAGCTGTATGCCGCCGTCAGCCGTTTCTACGCCAAACAGGGGCTCCATGATGGTTTTCAGGTTCTTATATCGACAGGGCAGCACCTCGTTGAAGGTGGAGTCGCATATTCCCGTAAGCTCTCCGTTTCTTACAAACACGTAGCCATGAAGTATTCGGAAGTCATCATAGTGTGTGAGCAGCTTGCCGTATTTGTTGTCATAGCGGGTGCTGTCAGAGAGCCATAGGTCGCGGAGCGCCTGGCGGGCATTCTCGGCATAGGCATCGCGACTGTCTTCGACGGCGGCAAGACTGTAGTTGTATATGGCTTTCTGTACGTCTTGCTGGCATCCCAGTCCCTGGCGCAGCATGTCGGCGTAGAGCGTGTAGCACTCGGCATCGTTGTAGCGCTGGGTCATGTCTTGTATCACCAAGAACTTGTCTTTGTCGTTCTCTGCCGTTTGATAACGATATATTGCGATGACTTTTGCTACGGTGAAGCCGCAATTCTCCTGGCTATATTTCTTCTCGAAGATGGCCTCCAGCTTTGATTTTTCGGCGGGGGCAGGCTTGCTAAGTGCATAGCGCACCAGATAGGTCGTCACTTTGTCATCATAGTCGTCGATGATCAGATGCGCATTGGTCGGCGAAAGCACTTGGAGCAGCTTGTCCACGGGTGGAGTAAGGGCATAACTAGCTTCAGACAGGAACTTCTCGGCAGCATCGTTGACGCGTATGGCCTCGTCAGACTCGCTGGCAGTGTACTCCTCATTGCCATAGTAGTTGTAAATGAACTTGGAAATCAGCTTGCCCTTCTTGTCCATATAGGCATAGCGCTCGTATCTGCCTACCAGCAGTCGTCCGTTAATAATAGGTGACTCCACCTTGTACTCTTGGCCTTCCACCGTTATGATGATGGCATTCCATGTGCTTTTGGCCCAAGCGATGTGCATGGATGTGAGTATATTTCCCTGTGCATCGGCAAACTCCCATTCTCCGTTCTGTTTCACGCAGAATACGGAATCCATCATGCCATACACCACGTCGTCATATTTCTCCTCCAGCTTGCTGATTATGTCTTCGTTGTGCTGACACATGGCTGTCACCGCCTGCATCATCAGTATGCTTACAAACAATATGCGTCTCAGCAAGAGCATCTTTTTGTTGTGTTTCTGTTCCATAAGTGAAGTCTTTATTCAGTTAGGTCTGCCTCTATATGTTTGGTAGCCTCATGGACAGGGCACGGTCGTCAGCGGCGCTCGCCGGGGCCTTTGTCGTTGATGCCGCAGAGGTGCAGGATGCCGTGGATGATGACGCGGTGCAGCTCTTCGTCGTACTGCTTGCCGTATTTCTCTGCATTAGAGCGCACGGTGTCGAGCGATATGACGATGTCGCCGCTGATGGTGTTGTCCTCGCAGTAGTCGAAGGTGATGATGTCGGTATAGTAGTCATGGCCAAGATACTCACGGTTCACTTCAAGTATCTTCTCGTCGTTGCAGAAGAGATAGCCCACGTCGCCCACCTTCTTTCCGTAGGAGGCGGCCACGCGGCGTATCCAGGCCGACGTGTCGCGTTTCTTGATGCGGGGCATCGTCACGTTTTCTCTGTTGTAGCTTATCATAGTCCGTTTGTTTTGTCTGGCAAGAAGGGTGTTATGTCTTGTCCGAAGTGTGCCAGCTCCCTCACCATCGAGCTTGACACGCTGGCCAGCTGTGGCTCTGCGTAGAGCAGTATGGTCTCCACCTTGCCGCCGGTGATGAGGCGGTTGATGTCGGCCTGCTCGCGCTCATATTCAAAGTCCTTTGCCGACCTCACTCCCTTGACAATGAATGCTGCGCCTTCGTCCATGGCGAAGTTGACAGCCAGGCCGTAGTAGGGCTTCACCTCTACGGCCGGATTGTCGGCATAGAGTGCTGCAATGGTCTTCATTCGCTGCTCGGCAGGCGTGATGCCAGGCTTGTGTACGTTGTCGCCTACCACCCCTATCACCAGCCTGTCGAAGAGCGGCAAGGCTCTTCTCACTATGCTGTCGTGGCCGGTAGTGAAGGGGTCGAATGTTCCTACAAATATTCCAGTCTTGTTGCTGTTCATGTCTTATAGATCTGTCAGTCGAAGAGTCCGGGTTGCATGATGTTTCCCTTGTATGGGTTACGTCCGAAGTGGCGGTAAGCCAGTTCTGTTGCCATGCGTCCCCGTGGTGTGCGCTTCAGGAATCCCTCCATGATAAGGAACGGCTCGTAGACCTCCTCCACAGTGCCTCCGTCCTCGCCAATGGCGGTGGCGATGGTGGTGATGCCCACGGGTCCGCCCTTGAACTTGTCGATGA
>CAMYZK010000175.1 GCA_947303825.1 uncultured Prevotella sp.
CCCCACATCCAGTCGATGAGGGCGGGGAATCCACCTCGCTGGTTCATGTCCCATCCTTCTTCCTTATAGCTGAGGATGCGTCCTTTTGTAGTCCAGTGCAGCAGATCGTTGCTCTCGGCCAGCCATGTCTCGTAGCCTCGACCGTCGGTGCCGTCCTTGCCATTGTAGCAGACGTAGGTCATCAGCCATTTGTCGCCCTCGCGGAAGACGGTGGGACAGTCTATCTTGTGGTAGTTGTCTGTAGGGGCGACAACAAGGCCGAACTTATAGGGTGTGCGCACCTCGTTGTAGATGGCCTGCATCGTGGTGGCGGGGATGCTGTCGGCGGCAGAAGCACCGACCATACTGAAGAGCACCGTGAGCGTGAGGAGTATCTTCTTCATAATTTCTTATTTCTGGAACAGCCAGTCGACTTCGGTAGAGGGACCGTTGAGGGCGCAGTCGCGGCGCTTGATGTTGTCGCTAGTGAAGCCTGCCACCAAGATGATGCCTTTCGGCAGACGCAGGGTATGGCGACCAGCAGGGAGGCTGTCGGCATGGAGGTTTACCTTAGGCATCTGCTCGATGGCGATGGCATTGGTGAGTAGCGGCTCTGCCTGACCATACTCGTTGCCTGTGGCATCGGTCTCAAGCTTGGGAGGCTTGGCCCATTTGTGGTCATCGTCCTGGAAGAATCCCACAAGCACCTTGACAGGCTTGTCGCACTCAAACTCGATGGTGGTGCCGACGATGCGGGTGGTGTCGCGGTTAAGGACGAGAGCCTGCAGGCCTACGAGTTCGGGAGCAAGGCTGTCTACCGGTGTGTCGGTGCGGTTCTCAAAGAGGATGGCACCCTTTTTTAGAGTTAAGAGTTGAGAGTTAAGAGTTGAGAGTTGAGAGTTCTTCGACAAGCGAAGCGGCTGAGCCGAGCAAAGAGTTAAGAGACTTTTGTTGAGGGTTAAGAGTTTGACCTCTGCTGGCTTGGCAGGAAGGATGAGCACGTCGGTCTGTGCTTGGGGCTTCTTCAGCTTCTCTCTGTTCTCTATCAGTGCTTCCAGCTCCTCTTCGTAGACAGGTAGCATGTCGGCCCATGTCTTATAGTTGCCGTTGTCGCCTCCTATGGGAATACGGCGCTGTGCTGTCTGCATGGAGTTGGCATAGAGGTATGTGTCTTGTGTCAGCTTAACCAGCTTTCGCCACTCGTCAAGGCTTTTCTGCAGGAATCCCTCTGCCAAGTCAAGGAATCTTATGTCTTTACTCCACTTATAGTACAGTACCTGTTCGGCAGCCAGTACCTTCCACTCGAACGACATGGCAAAACGCCAATAGCAGTCAATGTCGTTCTTTAGCCGTTCGAACTCCTCGCGATGCCGTGTGACGTGGTGTGCCACTTCTTCTATATATATTGCGGCATTGCCGGCATCCACGGAACACTGCGTAGTGATGTCGAGCGGCAGCTCCCCTTTATGAGGCAGGTGTTTCCACTCCTTTTCTACATATTCTATAAGCTTCTCACCTTCGGGGCCGCAGCTCTCGTAGAAGCCTGGGTATATGTTGAACTTATAGGGGTTGACGAGCTGTGCCATTCTCATTCCCAGAAGCAGGGTCTGTCGATTGCCCTCGGTGATGCCGAAGCGTCGGAGCAGCTTGGGAGCCACTTCGCCTACACGGTCGTAGGCATTGAGAAGAATGCCTGCCACTTCCTCGGTGATGCCGTAGTAGTCGGCTAGCTCGCGCTGCCAGTAGGCTGCCTCAGAGGATGTGGGGACAGAGGAAGCGGTGACAGAGGAAGCGGGTGAACCGCTTCCCACAGTGCTGTTGCTATCGGCGTTCCAGGCGTAGCGGCCCCATGCTTTGTACCACATCCAGTCGCGGTCTATCTGTAACAGCCGTGAGCCATCGGCCAGCTTGTCGGCAGTGTAGGGCCAGTCCCAATATGAGGCCTGAGGATAGAGATGTAGCCCCTTGGAGTGATGCACGCGGTGCATGGCTCGTACTGCTTTCAGTATAAAGGCTGGCGATGACCAGCGCCAGGGCTCAAGGTTGGCGAGTATATGTACGTTGTCGATGTGGATGGGGGCAGCAGCGGCCAGTTTGCGGTGGGTCTCGCCCCAGGATCCGCCAGGCTGGTAGGTAGTAAGGCTCTCTCCTGTGTATTTGTTCATCGTATAGATGTTTGGATAGAGGGGGAGCGATGCCTTCAGGACGGCGGGTCCGTCGGTATCGTGATTGCGCAGGATGATGGGTGGCGTGTCGGAGCGTCCGCTGGCTTTCAGACCGTCACGGATGCCTGGTATGATGGTCTCTGTCATCCACTTGATGTCGTTGTCAAGACCCGACATAGCCTCTCCCAGGCAGACGAGAAAGCCCACCTTCGGATACTTCTCTACGAAAGCCGCAATCGACTTGCGCGTGTAGTCGCTGATGAGTGGAGTGATGGGACGGTTGCGGTCTTGCGTCTTCAGACCGTAATGGTCGGCAAAGGGTTTGCTTAAGATAATATTGTAAAACATCTGGATGATGCGGATGCCCCTTCTGTCGGCCTCGTCAACGAGGAATCCGAACATTTCCTGGTTCAGCTGCATCGTCGCTTCGTCCACCTCTGGTGCGAAGGGATAGTCTTTCAGCCTTACGAGCGAGGCAAACGGGTGTCCGTTCCACAGGTAGACGGTGTTCATGTTGCACGAGGCCAGCATGTCCAGGTAGCGAGTCCATAGCTCCTTGTCGTAGAACCAAGGGAAGTTCTCGGGTGTATAGGGATACTCGTAGACGCGGTGCCCTGGCAGATACTCTGTCTTCTGCAAGCCTACGCATGCCCCGCGCATCACCATCTGTGGAGCCTCTGTCAGCGTTGTCAGCCCTTCCAGCGTCGAGTCTTCACGCAGAAGCTCCACCAGTCTGTTGGCTCCGTAGATGCATCCAGGGCCGTCGTTGCCAGTGATGGTGATGTTCTTCCCTTTGTGGGAGATGGTGAAGCCTTCGGGCTTGCCGACGTTGGCAGTGGTGATGGTGATGGTGAGGTTGGTGTCGAGTGTTTCGAGCCGCGAGGCGGCATAGGCAGCCTGCGGGGTAGTGCTCTTCACCTTTATCTTTGTTTTGCTGAAGACGGGTAGTGCGAGTAGCAGACAAAAGGTGAGGATGATGTTGCGATTGTTCATGGGTCAGAGGTTTATTGTTATCTCCTTGTTGGCAGGGATGTTGATACGTTGGTTGCCGAGGATGAGGGTACCCTTGCCGCCGTCGCTGAAGACTTGTACGGTGAGGATATTGCAACGCTTGGAAGCGTTGCACACTGTAGTGTCGTTGCTGTTGCCGTAAAGCTCGGAGGCTTCACCCACTACGTTGCTGCCGTAAAGCTCTGCGGCTTCACCAGCTACTTTTACACGGATTTTTCCGAATGGGGTGGGCACCTCGCCCTCCATCCATTCCAGTCCGCCGAGGACGGGTCGCACCTCATACTCCTGGTAGCCGGGCTTCGTTGGCTTAACGCCGAGGAAGTATCTGCCTATGATATATAGTGGTGAGGCTCCCCATGCGTGGCAGAGACTCTTGCCGTAGGGACGGCCGTACATGGCCAGGTGTTCTGTGCCGTGTTCTGCAGGGTTGTATTTTTCCCAGAAAGTGGTGGCTCCCTCGCGTAGCATGCCGCCCCAATAGGCTTTCATCTGAGGTAACACTTCTGCCTGCTGCCCCATCTGGCAGAGTGCTTCCAACTCGTAGAAGCGCATGTAGGGTGTGGTGATGGCAGGGATGTCGGCGTTCAGCAAGACGTTTTCCTGTATTTGTTTTTTCTCTTGCTCTGATGCAAAGTCGTAGAGAATGGCGAACATGTTGGGGAACTTGGTTATCTGTGGGTTCAGCTGTCCGTCTTCGATGGCGTGGAGGTAGGCATGGGCTTCAGGGCTCCAGAAGACGGCCTTTGTCTTGGCGAGGAGGTCGGCCGACAGGCGGGCGTAGCGCTCGGACTCGGTGTGGGAGAACCGCACCGCACAGTAGGACATGGTGTCGAGGGCCTTGGCGAGGAGAAGCTGCTCGAAGCAGAGCGTACCGCGCTTGTGCATGGGGAAATCTACCCAGTCTATGAATATCCAGTCGTCGGCCTGTCCCTCTACCATGCCGTCTGTGTTAAGGCGCGAGAGACAGTAATCCATAAGGCTGACCATTTTCGGCCATAGTTCTCGGATGAAGACCGTATCGCCTGTATATTCATAGTAGTCTGCTATTGACTTAAACCAATAGAACGTATAGTCCATAATGGTGTTGACGTGGGCTGTCACGGGATCTTTGCCTCGCAGCTGGCGTATGGTGCGCTTTACACATTCCGTGTCGAAGTGCAGGTAGTAGTTCATCAGGTAGCTCTGTATGGCATCGCCGCTCCACACCCATCGGTCGCGCTTGATGCCGTCCATGAAGAACTCCTGGGTGGTGAGCTCAAGTGTGTAGGCACTCACTTCCCATATTTTGTTCAGCTCGTCGTCACTGCAGCGGAAGGAGCCGCTTCTCTCTGGTGAGAAGGGTGCATACTCCTCATACATGGCCAACAGGAAGTTGGCATTGCCTGTCGTCTCGACATATACATAGCGGAAGGCCTTGCTGCCAGGGTTACGATGTACAAGTCCATTGCTGATGTGCACTCTGTCGAGTGTCTCACAGTGCTCCTTGTCAAGGGCTTCCTCACGGCTCTCACCATAATAGATGTGTACGGTGCCGCTGCCGGCGGGCTTGCGGAAGTCCAGGTGGCCGAAGGATTCCCGACCGAAGTCGTAGAGCATCCCCTTTTCCGCCTTTTCCTGATTCACAGGCAGCTTGTCGCGCCATCTCAGGCTGTATCGCGTGAGCGTGTCGCCAGCGTCATTGAAGTTCCACGAGCCGGCCGGCACATAGACACCCGAGCCATGGGCTACCCCCTGCTCGTCAATCCATATCTTGTCCTCGTAGGTGACAAGCCACTGGCTGCTGCTCTTTATTGTTTTACCATCGACAAAGAGGGCTGGTGGCGACGTTTGGTTCCATACCTTGAAGGTCAGCGTATGCCTGCCTATGGGAACACGGATGCGGTGGCCCTCGTGGTAATCACTCTCTTCATACCAGATGGTCTCTGGCGATGCCATCTCGGAGAAGAGCTTACCGTCGAGCATGAAGTTGAACTCTCCTTCAGTCCAGACAGCGACTACCTCCTCCTGTTCCAAGTCCACCTCGTGGGTGAATACCACCGTGGGCCAGTGCGAGTCCTGTTTCCAGAAAGGTGGAAACATTGCCCCGCGCTCTGTGCGCCTGTTGTTGAACTTGTTGCCCAGCCAGACCTCGAAGTCACCAGGGTACCATATCCATGTTGCTTTCATAACCTTAGCTCTTTCTTGACTAAAGATGCTTGGCTTTTTTTACATCTTTGATTACTAAACTGAGAAGGAATCCGACGAGGAAGATGATAGTGGTGCCAAGCACGATGGCCAGGTACTCATGCAGGTGAGGGCCTGGCAGGTTCCATAGATTTGCCAAAGAGATCCATGCAATGACAATGATGCCTGCGATGCAGCCTGCGAGTGCAGCGCCACGGCCGATGCGCCTTGGCAAGATGCCCAGTAGGAACAAGCCCAGCATGCCTCCTGAGAATATGCTCGACAATATCCACCATGCATCGATGATGCTCTTCACGCCAAGCATCAGGATGGCCACGACGATGCCCAGCAAGCCGACGATGACGCTCGACAGGCGTAGCACGAAGAGTCCGCTGCGCTCGGTCAGGTTTTTCCGTAGAGGCTTCACATAGTCGGTAAGGATAACCGTTGCTGCGCTGGTGACACTGGTCGATACGGTGCTCATGCCCGCTGCGAAGATGCTGGCAATGAGCAGGCCGCGCAAGCCAACGGGCAGGCCGTTGACGATAAAGAAGGGGAATACATAGTCG
>CAMYZK010000176.1 GCA_947303825.1 uncultured Prevotella sp.
CTCCGGACAGCTCGTTGTGGTGCTGCAGGCTGCCAACCATGAAGGACAGCTGACACTCACCGTCACCGACCGCGAGCGCAAGCTGAAACAGAAAACCGTTATACCAGTTAAGAATTAAGAGTTAGTATGCGTAAATTATCATTTATCCTTTTCTTTTTATCATTTAGCGTGGTGCTCCTGGCGCAGCACACCCTCCCGCTGAAGGGCAACGTAGTGAAACCCACCGACACGCACATACAGTATGTGGGACGCATCTCCATGCAGAACCCCGAACGTCCCGCGTGGAACTACCCCGGCATACAGATCGTCACCGCCTTCGAGGGCACCGCCGCCAAGCTGGTGTGCAAGCCCGGCAGCGGATATTTCATGGCACAGATTGACGAGGCCGAACCCTTCAAGGTGGCCTTCCGTGGCCAGCGCGACTCGGTGGTGACGCTGTGCACCGCCCTGCCTCGCGCCCGCCACACCGTGCGGCTGATGTATATCATAGAGGGCTACGAGATGAGGCCGGAGTTCTGGGGCTTCGTCTTCGACGGCCCTGTCTGCGACGCCCCTGCACTACCCTCGCGCACCATAGAGTTCATAGGCAACAGCATCACCTGTGCCTACGGCAACGAGGCCACCGACAAGCTCGACCACTTCCAGTATGAGACGGAGAACCACTACTACGGCTATGCACAGCTCACGGCACGCGCCCTCAACGCCAGGGCCCATGTGGTGGCACGCAGCGGCATTGGCGTCTACCGCGACTACAACGGTCCGAAGACCGGCACCCCCGACAGCCGCATGCCCGTGCAGTATGAGTACACGGGCTACGCCACCTCCACGAAGCTGCGCCAGCAGGAGGGCTTCGATGCCGAGCGATGGGACTTCGCCCGCTTCCAGCCAGAGGTGATATGCATCAACCTGGGCACCAACGACCTCTCTACCCACAACTACGACGTGAAGCTGCTGCGGCAGGCTTACGACGACTTCCTGCGCCTGGTGCGCAGCCACAACCCCAAGGCGAAGATCGTCTTCCTCTGCGGATCCATGCTCCTGGGCAAGGAGCTCGACATTGCACGCAAGACCCTCGACCAGGTGGTGGCCGACGCACAGAAAAGCGGCGACCGGCAGGTCTACCGCTTTGACTTCTCTCCACAAGACGGCACGCTGAAATACGGTGCCGACTGGCATCCCTCACTATGGCAGCACGAGAAGATGGCTGCCGAGCTGACGGCCTACCTGCGCACACTCATGCAGTGGTTCTAGGCTGCGTTTCTTGGCGCACCGCAGTACAATGAATTGAATTATCCGCTTATCCTACACCCAGCACTGATTGTCAAAGGGTTACAGAAGAATTATCCGCACTTTATCCGCTAGTTATCCTACACCCAGAGTAGATGACATCCTAATTTTAGCTGACTTAACCACGAATTACACTCGCTCGGCTCTGCCGCTTGCCGCTCGGCTCTGCCGCTTTTACCGCTCGGCTCTGCCGCTTGCTACCAGCGGGACGCAAGAAAGCGTAGCGACTAAAAGAACCGCAGGGACGCAAGAATCTGTGGTTTAAGAAGAATCTGTGGTGGATTTATTTCTGTCCGAGCAGGTCGGATTTTTGTCCGACGCCCCCCATTTGTTGGGTGTAGGATAATTTGCGGATAATAAGCGGATAATTTCGTGCTAACCTGCTGATAATCAGTAGTGGGTGTAGGATAAGCGGATAATTGTTTTTTTTAGATGTTGTGTATAGTTTGGGTTTAGCCAACTTTACGCCCTATAATACCGGTAAAGACAGCCCCCAGGCGAATGCCTGGGGGCTTGTCTTTTGAATGTTTATTCCTCGTCCCAATCCCACTTGTTCCAAGGATTGCCAATACGAGAGCGGCCTTCCATACCAGAGGGAGCGGGGTCGGCCCATACGTCTACACCAGCGTTGGTCATTGTAGGTGACCCCATCATTATATCAGCACGATGTTCTAAGACAACGACCTTCGTAGAAGGTGCAATATAATTAAGCTTTTTCATATTATCTTCGCTTTTTAAATTTATAATACATTACTTTATCACAACCTTCTTGCCGTTCTGGATATACAGACCCTTCTGAGCATTCTTCACCTTCTGGCCTGCAAGATTATAGATAACGGCATTGTTAATAGGCTGACCGTCGATAGCATCAATAGCGTTTGTTACGCCACCAAATGACACAAGGAGACGAGCTTCGGAACCTCCTGCTACGTCTTTCTTAACGTATGCGCGGTAAGCCTTAACCTTGTTGCCGCCAGATGAACGATAGAATCCAACAGGATTAGTGTCATCTCCGCCAAGGATAAAGTCACCATCGGCAACCTCTACTCCCTGATAGGTACCAACGAACTTGTAGTCATCAGTTCCTGCTGTGAGGTTGGTAGCAGCCTTAACAGTAACACCATTGAAGGTGAATGGGCCAGCAGCGGCAGCAGAGGCCTTCAGCAGATAAGGAACATTAGGCACTATCTTTGTTACTTGCTTAAAGTTAAGCGTTGTGCCCTCATAGCCCTCAAATTCCCAGAGCTCAGAACCATTGAAGACAGACAAGTCAGAGACCTCAAATGGGAGAACGATAGTGTTCCATCCATCAAAGATGGTCTTCTTCAGCGTTACGTTGGCATTCTCAATGTCGGCTGTGTATGAAGTACCTGTAGCCTCATCAAGTTCAACAGCAATGGCAGAGCCATAGTAGTAGAGGTGGAAGTTATCCCAGATTACCCAGTCTTGATCTGTTTCGCACTTGAAGCCAATCTTCAGGTCACCATCAGCAGCAATCAGAGTCTGCACCTCATTGGTGTAGAAGGGCTGATTGGTAGCTGGATTCGTCTCCTGGAAGAAATAGTATGAGCCAGTCATGCCATTGGGCTGATAGACGGTCTGTCCGCCAAGTTCGTAAGAACTGTCATAGTTTGCTTCAATTGAATTCCATCCAGGGCAATATGTTCCTTCCATTGGTGAATGGAATATGGATGTTGTGCTGTACTCGTCCTTAATGTCCTTAATCTTCTGGTCTACAACACCACAGTAGAGATTGGTCTTGTCGGTGATAGAAGCATTGTCGTGACGAGCAAAGCCCTGTAGCGTCACCTTATAAGTACCCTTTGGCAAATCTTTAATAGTCTGACTTAGATTAAACGTCATGTGGTATGCCTCGAAATTATGAGTGGCTGGACGGAATTCTGTAACCGTACCACTTTCAAGTTTCCAACCATCGGCAACTTTACCCATGCCTCCTTCACCCTCGGTAAAGTGAGGATTCTCAATCATAAATGTGAGGTCGAAGAACTCATCGTTGGTGGGCTGTACTGTTGTGGCATACGTTTTCATAGCTGCCTTCAGTTTATTGGTGGCAGTTGGGATAGTAGAGTTAATCAGAGCCTGGACTTCTGCCAGGGATGTAACAGAAGCATTGTTGATAGCAGCCAACTGTTCAGTAATCACACCTGCTAATGTAGCATTTGCATCAGCATCATTATTGCTTACGTTCTTCAAGGATACAGCATTTGCCAACAACTCAAGCCATGTTGAATAGTTCTTGGTAAGTGTAGTAGCCATGGTGTTGAACTGCAACAAAGTGGCAGCATCAATCAGATTCTCCTCCACATAGTTTTCTACTAGCACAATAGCATTATATACAGCAGGATGCTGGTCCTGTGGTGCAACAGCTTTACCGTTAGCAACCAATTGTTTCCACGTAGCGTATGGCTCAACAAGTGCAGCTGCGGCAACTGCGGCTTCATTAAGTTTGGTTGTTGCGGCTTTATATTCTGCAGAAGTTGCTCCATCGCCCAGTGTGTAATTATTAATAAGAAGTTGTAACGTAGCATAGTTCTTCGCAGGTATAGTTCCATCTGCTATGGCTTTAGCAGCATTAAGGGCTTTTTCATATTCTACCTTTGCTATAGCTGCCTCTTCTTCGGCTGTGAGCTGGCGAACGTATGTCAGTTGGAAGTCATCTACACAGAGCCAGCTATTAGCTGCACCTGTACCTATACCCTCAAAACCAATGGTAACATCACTAGTGCACGTAAACTCAACACTATAAACATTGGTTGCATCCTCAACTGTAATTGCGGTTTCATTATCGCCTGCAAAAAGTTTTGCAGAAGTCACACCACGAGCCTTGACTTTTGCAGAAAGCTTGTAGTAGCCAGCAGGCACCCTTTGTTCCATTGGGCTGCCAAGCCTCACAATAAATATTTCCTGCTTTTTCAAAAGAAGCGTTTGTCTGCTTTGCCATTCCATTATTAGTCCAGCCAGTAAGTTCATCCTCAAAGCTCGGATTAACGATATAAGGTGTCATATAAGCACCCTCTGCTGGTTGAACCTGTGCTTTACAAGCAGTAACGAGAGCTGCTTGAGCAGCAGCCTTCTGAGCGTCGGTTAGAGATACAAGCGTTCCGTTGTCGTATGCTGTTTGAATAGCAGCAATGGTCTCATCTGCAGCATATTTTTCCTGACCGGTAGTGTCGAATGTATTTGCAGCATCAAGAATAGCCTTTGCCTCTTCGTAGATTTCAATAGAAGCGTTAGCATTATTAATTGCTGCAACTAGTGTTTTAACAGCATTTTTTACATCGTCTACCGTAACAAGTGTTGTTTCTTCAACAATAGCATCATTCAGAGCCTGAAGAACGTCAGCGTTCATCTTTTTAGCTAGCAGAGGTTTGGCTATGTCTACTTTTTCTCGATAATCTTCCATATAATCAGCAGCTGTATATTCCCACAAAGTGACAGGGCCAAGAATGCACCAGCCACCATTGGGACACGTACCCTTAAAACCAATTTCTACAGCTACTGTACCATCACCCGTGACCTGAAAGTCAAATTCATTAGAGAACTTTCCCTGTGAAAAGGCTGTTGCTGCGCGATAAAGGTCGTTGCTACCAGCGTACCCAGACAAATCACTCATGGAGTTAAGTGCAATAACATTTTGAGTCGTCTCACCTGCAAAAATCCAAGCCATGTTGTTATTGGTGCCATTACCACTCCAGCTTTCGCGGTAAAATGCATTTACAGCAAGTCGATAATAGCCAGCTGGAAGATTTGCTGTTTGAGAGAAATTGAACTGAGTACTCCAGTTCCAAAATTCCACTACATTGACTGCACCGTCGGTTTTCCAAGCTGTTTTGCCAGGATCACCCCACCCTTTCAAACTTGACAAATCTGCATCCTTCAGATATGTAGATGTCACATCTGTTTTTGCCTGCATCCCTACTGAAACGAGTAAGGCTAAGGCCGCGAATAAAAGTTTTAGTTTTCTCATAAATTTAAAATGTTAGTTAGTAAAAAAAGAAAAAATGTTGTCGTTATTTATTTGTCTGTTTATCTTACCACCCAATTTTCAATAGCTATATTAGGAAGCCTTCCTATGTGCTTTATGTTGTCTGAAACGACAGTCATTTTGTTTTGAATTCTTCTTCTACGGGTGTCTCATCATCCCAGGAATTGTTCAGCCCGTCGAAAAAGCTCATATCTGTTTTCTTTCTTTTCGTTTTTTGTGTGAGAGAAGTAGATAATCGACTGATGATGTCAAGCTTTACCTCTTTGTTAAGCGGGGCAAGCATGCTATAATACCAGTCGGCATTATTGGCAGTCGTATTTAGTTTTCTCATAAATATAAAATATTAGTTAGTAAAAAAAGAAAGTATCATCGTTTTAAACCCTCCATCTCGTCCAGTTCATCAAGCAGTTCCTCCCAACTTAAGAGTTTCTTTTTCCCTTGCAAAGCATCTTTCACATCAGAAAGGGCATTGCGTAGCTCAGCAGCCAGATTGTTGCCGATGTACCTTGACTGGTTTGCCCTGAAGTCTCTACCTGTCACTATCATTCC
>CAMYZK010000177.1 GCA_947303825.1 uncultured Prevotella sp.
TGGGTGATGACTACTACGCCATCTCTTCGACCATGCAGTTCTCGCCGGGTATGACCATCCTCCACTCGCGCGACCTGGTGAACTGGGAGATTGCAGGCAACGCCGTCAGCGACCTGACGCAAATCTCGCCTGCACTGGGGTGGCAGCAGATGGACCGCTACGGACGTGGTATCTGGGCTGGCACGTTGCGTCATCATAACAACCGGTTCTACCTTTACTTCGGCACGCCTGATGAGGGCTACTTCATGACAACCGCCGAGAAGGCCGAAGGTCCATGGGAACCCCTTACGCCGCTACTGCTGGAGAAAGGTTGGGACGACTGTTCTGCCATCTGGGACCGGCAGGGCCGCGCCTGGTTTGTGGGTACCTGCTTCCGTGAAGGGTACAAGACCTACCTCTTCCGCATGGCCGACGACGGTCGCAGCATAGACCGTAGCAGTGCACGTCTTATTAATGAAGGCAATGGGCGTGAGGCAAACAAGCTGTTATATCACGACGGCTACTACTACCTCATCTTCAGCGAACACAAGGATGGTATAGGGCGCTATGTGATGGCCAAGCGTGACCGGAAGATGACGGGCACGTTCAGCGAGGAACGTCAATTGCTGCTTCCTTGTCGTGAAGCCCATGAACCCAACCAAGGCGGCATTGTCGATGTCCTCCCTCAGTCCTCCACCCATCATTCTCCAGAATGGTATTTCCTCACCCATCACGGCGATGGCGACTGGAGCGGCCGGGTTGTCAGTCTGCTGCCTGTGATGTGGCGTGACGGCTGGCCTATGATGGGCGATACCCGTGGTGGACAGCCTGGCACAATGGTGTGGGAGATGGCCCGTCCTATTGAGGTCCATAAGTCCCATGAGGCTAGCCTCTTCCTCCAGCGTAGCGACGATTTCGACTCCACCACACTCGGCCCACAGTGGCAATGGAACTACCAGCCACGTGAGGATATGTATTCACTGACTGACCGCCAAGGCTGGTTGCGTCTTAGGGCATTCCGTCCCATAGAGAACGACAAACTGCTCAGGGCAGGCAACACACTCACCCAACGTTCGTTCCGCACCAACTACAATGAAGTGACCATACATCTCGACATCAGCAACATGACCGATGGGCAGCACGCAGGCCTCTGCCATCTCGCCTCCCACTCAGGCTGCTTGGGAGTAATGCGTGAGAATGGTCAGACTTATTTGGAAATCCGGCACGATGACCGTAGCCAGCGAGGAGATGCTATCGTTTCCCAACACCTCTGGCTCCGCTCTATATGGGGTCTTGACGGACAGTCGCATTTCTACTATAGTCTGGATGGCGACCGCTTCACACCCCTTGGCGACTATCCATTGTCATGGGGTTTCTACCGGGGTGACCGCATTGGCATCTACAATTATAATAACATGTCAGACACTGGCTATGTTGAAGTGGATTACCTGCACTACAAAAGCCATAGATGAAAGATTTCTTCAGATGATAGATGAAAAATGAAAGATGATAGATATGATAACTCTTAACTCTTAACTCTTAATTCTTAATTCTTAACTCTTCGCTCGGCTTTGCCGCTTGGCTCGTCCAAGAACTCTTAATTCTTAACTCTTAACTCCTCTAAAATAGTACTGTCCGCGCTTACGCGTTATCCGTCCGTAATTGATGGCATGAACGGGACAGTGATGGTAGCAGCTGAGGCAGCAGGTGCAGTTCCCGTCGTGCTTCCAGTGTGGAATACTGTCAAACTCGATGTCCCCTACAGGGCACTCTTTGGCGCAACGGCCGCAGTGGATGCATACATCGCTATCGACAGTAAACTTCTTGTCTGTTATCATATAACGGTTGAAGTAAGCACCGATGACATGGCTGAACGTCCAGGGTGTCAGACCTAACTTTAGCTGGCTGTAGTTGGTCTGCCTGCCGACAACCACCTTGACAAACAGGTCTAGGTCTTGCTGAGCCTGAGCGATTTTCTCGCGTTCCCGTTCAGGCTTGTCTGTGTACATAAACGGCAGACAGACATAGCTCTCGGGCATGACGAGCGACTGGCAGCTCTGTAGAACGATGCCCTTCTGTGCCAGTTCTTTGGTTAGCATCTTCATTGCCAACCCCGTGCTGTCGCCACAGGTGCACAGCGCGTAGGCATAATGGTCTGCAACCCCCGTAATGGTCATTCGCCGGATGAACTCGCGTACGATGTGTGGCGGCTGCCACCCGTGTACGGGGAAACAGAAGCCGATGCGCTCATCTTTTGCCAATGTGTAGTCACATGTCGAATTCAGCTCATCGGGAATGAACAACAGTTTCTCATCGGTCGCTGCAGCCAGCTGTTCAGCGGCCCACTGTGTATTACCTGTACCAGAGAAATAGAAAACCATGGTTAAGAGTTGAGAGTTCTTGGACGAGCCAAGCGGCAAAGCCGAGCGAAGAGTTAAGAATTAAGAGTTCTTGGACGAGCCAAGCGGCAAAGCCGAGCGAAGAGTTGAGAGTTAGGAGTTATCATATCTATCATCTATCATCTTTCATCTATCATCTAAAAAAAGCTTGGTAGGAATCTCGCTCAAAGAGGGATTGATGACAGAGCCTATCACCCTGGCCATCCTTGCTGCACCCTTGGCGTTGGGGTGAATGCCGTCGGGCGTCATCATGCCCATGTCAGAGATGCCGTTGGAAGTGACAGCACTGACGGCACCGTACAGGTCGATGACACTCAGGCCGTTCTTCTTTGCCACCTTGCGTATGCTGGGGGTGACGCCGTTCACTATGACCGAGTCGGTGATGCCCCAGCGGTCTTGCATCGCCCGGATGGGCGTGCATAGATAGATGGTGGGTTTGGAAGGCAGTGCCTTCAGGGTGTCTATCATAGCCTGATAGTCTTGCTCGTACTGCCGTTGGTTCCACTGATAGTCCTTCGAGTCGTTGGTGCCCAGCTTTATGAAGACGATGTTGGGCAGGAATGCCTTGGCGTCGCGCCATGCCTGCTCCTTCATGTAGGGGTGGTCGCTGGTGGCCATCATGCATCGAGCACCCACACCGTAGTTCTTCACGTGGTAGCGGCTGCCAAGCAGCTTCTGCATCTGTGCGGGGTAGGCGTTCACCTCTTGCATGTCGATGCCCGTGCCGTGGGTTATGCTGTTACCTATGCATGCCACGCGTATGGCGTCTGGGCGGGGAGAGGGCAGGGCCCGCAGCCACGACTGCAGGTCGCCAAGCATCTGGTTGTGGAACTGGTAGTTGCTACGGAAGCCGAAGCCATGGCCCACGGTGGGGTAGACATGCAGTGCGCACATGTTCCCTGCACGCCGCCTGGCCGAGTAGTAGGCTATGCCGTTGGTGACGGGAGGCACGGTGTTGTCGCCGTTGTTGGTCAGTATGATGGCTGGGGGAGTGAGGTGGCTGCGCACGGCGTTCTGGTTGCTCCACTCTTTTACCAGCTTCTCGTCTTTTGCCCCTTCCTCGCCAAGGAAGTTAAGGCACGACCCTTTGTGGCTGTCGTGCTGGTTCATGGAGATGACGGGGTAGAAGAGAATACTGAAGTTCGGTCGGCAGTGGTACTCGCTGTGGGTGCTCACGCTGGAGGCCAGATGTCCGCCAGCCGAGAACCCCATCACGCCGATGTCGTAGGGGTTCACTCCCCATGCCTCTGCCGAGTCGCGCACTATGCTGATGGCGCTGCGGGCATCGCTCAACGGGATATTGCGGTCGCCCTTGGGCATGCGGTAGGTGGTTACGAAGAAGGCTATGCCCTGCTCGTTGAACCAACTGGCCCAGTCGTGTCCCTCGTTCTGCATGGACAGGTGCTGGTAGCCGCCCCCGGGAAGGTCTACCACAGCACGTCCTGTGGGGTGCTCGGGCAGGTAGGCCACCATGTTGGCAGCTCCGTCGGCGGTGATGTTTACTGTGAATTTCCGTGCTGTCTGTGCCGTTGCTGCCAACGACATGACGGTAAGCAGAAAAGCAATGGTAATTTGTTTCATTGGTGCAGATTAGTTAAAAGTCGGCTACAAAGGTACAAATAAGCGAGCGAAGAACAAAAGAAAAATCAAAATTTTTCTTTTTTCTTCCGAGCGACGAAACCTTCGGCGATAGCCAGAGGTACAAATAAGCGAGCGAAGAACAAAAGAAAAATCAAAATTTTTCTTTTTTCTTCCGAGCGACGAAACCTTCGGCGACAGCCAGAGGTACAAAATAATTGACAATAGACAATTAATTATTTGCAATAATTTTGTATTTTTGCACCGTCAATGGAAAAGGATCGCCTCTGGAACCGTAATTACTGCAAGGTGATGGCAGCAAACTTCATGCTGTTCTTCGCCTTCTACGTGCTGACGCCGCTGCTGCCGCTCTACCTGAGCGAGCACTTCGGAGCCACGAAAGACGTCATCGGACTGGTGCTCTCGGGCTATACCATCACAGCCCTTGTCAGCCGTCCGTTCAGCGGCTACCTGGTAGACACCTTTCCCAGAAAGACGGTGCTGATGGCAAGCTTCGGTGCCTTTGCCATTTTCTTTGCCGGCTATCTGGCTGCCTCGTCGCTACTGCTGTTCACCATAGTGCGCACGCTGCACGGTGCTCCCTTCGGTGCACTGACGGTGGCCAACTCGACGGTGGCCATCGATGTGCTGCCCTCCAGTCGCCGCACCGAGGGGATAGGCTATTACGGGTTGAGCAACAACCTGGCCATGGCCGTAGGTCCCACCGTCGGCATCTACCTCTATCAGCTCAGTGGTAGCTTCGAGCTGCTCTTCTGGCTAGCCCTGGCCATTGCCGTGGCAGGGTGGGGGATTGATAAGAGTGTAGAGTTAAGAGTGAAGAGTGAAGAGTTAAGAGTTAAGAGTGAAGAGTTAAGAGTGAAGAGTGAAGAATTTGCTACCGCGCCAGAAACCATCGCGGTAGCAAACTCTACACTCTACACTCTACACTCTAAACTAGACGAAACTCTACACTCTAAACTACCTGTCTCCCTCGACCGTTTCTTTCTGCTGCGCGGGTGGCTTATAGGTCTCAACATGGTGGCGTTTGGCTTCTGCTTCGGGGTGTTGAGCAACTACCTTGCCATTTACAGCAAACAGCAGCTGGGCATCACCGACGGCACGGGCACCTACTTCCTGCTCTGCGCTGCGGGACTCATGCTCAGTAGGCTGCAGGGAGCGCGGGCACTGCGCCGTGGGCTGCTCACCCATAACGCTGCCGAGGGAATGGTAATCTCGCTCGTTGGCTACACATTGTTTATATTTATGCCAACGCTAGGCAAGCTTCTCTCTCTTGACTCTCCACTTTTGACTTTCGTGGGCTACTACGGTTCGGCCATACTCATAGGTCTGGGCAACGGCCACATGTGGCCGGCATTCCAGAACATGACCATCAGCGTGGCACCCAACAGCAAGCGCGGAACAGCCAACTCTACCATCCTCGTAAGCTGGGACGTAGGTATGGGCCTGGGCATACTGGCGGGAGGCTTCATTGCCGAGCACCTAGGCTATGATATGGCCTTCTGGACGGTGGCACTTGTCAATGCCCTGGGTGTAGCCTTGTTCTTCTGTGCTACCCGTTCGTTCTTCCTAAAGCGAAACCTGAACAGCAGTGTCAAGTAGCTATAGTTCTGTATCAGTGTAAAAAAAACGAAAAAAAACATGTTGATAAATAATTAATTCACCATTATTAGGTATTGTAAGAAAAAAGTTGTATCTTTGCACTCTCAGAGAGAAAAAGATTAAAAGGTTATTGAAGATATTGTCAAATAGTAAATTGTCAAATAGTAAATTGTCAAATAGTCAAATTACATTATGATTTATTCAAAAGAAGTTGAAAACATGTGTGTTGTGGCCAAAGGCCCCAACC
>CAMYZK010000178.1 GCA_947303825.1 uncultured Prevotella sp.
GAAACCAGCGGGTAGCCGCTGCAATATGGCATGCCAGTACTGCTACTATAAGCAAAAGGGCAACGGCATGCTGAGCGAACAGCTGTTGGAAGAGTTCACACGCCAGTATCTGCAAGCCCAGACCGTGCAACAGGTGCTTTTCATCTGGCATGGAGGTGAACCGCTGCTCATGCCCATCGGCTACTATCGCAAGGCACTGGAGATGCAGCGAAGATATGCCAACGGTCTGCATATCGACAACTGCATACAGACCAACGGCATGCTGCTCTCCGACGAGTGGTGCGAGTTTCTGCACGACAACCACTTCCTTGTGGGCATCAGCATAGACGGGCCACAGCACATGCACGATGCCTACAGGCACAACGGTGCTGGCCATGCCAGCTGGACCGATGTGATGCGCGCCATCCACCTGCTGCAGCGGCACCAAGTGGAGTGGAATGCCATGGCAACAGTGAACCATATCAGCGCGCAACAGCCATTATCGTTCTACAGGTTCTTCCGCGACATAGGATGCCAATACCTCCAGTTTACTCCTGTCGTAGAACGCCTGGACGAGCATTCAAGCCTTATGGCGGGGAGCGACGAAGGGGGCACGCTTGCTCCCTACAGTGTCACCCCCGAGCAGTGGGGCACATTTCTTTGTGCTGTCTACGACGAGTGGGTGCGCCGTGACGTAGGCACCATCTTCGTACAGACCTTCGATGCCACACTGGCCAACTGGATAGGCGAGGCTCCCGGCGTATGCTCGCTGTCTGCCTCGTGTGGCAGTGCAGCAGTAATGGAGGCCGACGGCACGTTGTATTCGTGCGACCATTTCGTCTTTCCACACTACCGCCTGGGAAACATTCGTCAGCATACGCTCACAGAGATGCTCTACGGAGAGCAAATGATGCAATTCTCCAAGATGAAGCAATCTGCCCTACCCCGCCAGTGCCGTGAGTGCCCATTTCTCTTTGCCTGCCACGGAGAGTGCCCACGGTGCCGCTTCATGCGTGACCGCTACGGCGACTACGGCCTCAACTATCTATGCAGCGGCTACAAGAAGTTCTTCCAGCATGTTTCTGCCGACATGGATTACATGAAAAAAGAGCTGATGGCTGGACGTGCACCTGCAAATATCATGGCCAGATATTAATTTTTTTCCATTTTTATAAGCAAAAGATATAGCAATTAGTTTTTTTTTCGTATCTTTGCACCCGTATAACAAACCAAACCAATAAGAATTATGGACGACTACCCGGCGGATACATCTAAACAGTAAGGCGGGAGGAGGCTGGCAAGGCCGCTAATCCTCTTGCCAGAACATTTTTGCATTATGCATTGTGAATTATGCATTTTAAATACGGATTAGCACAATGAAGACATATTGGAACTTCCAAGGTGGGCTGAACCAACTCCAGGAGTGGGAGCCCAACAGCTGGATACAGGTAACATGCCCCACAGAGGACGACCAGCACCAGCTAGAAGAACAGTTCGGCATTCCCGACTATTTCCTTACCGACATCAGCGATACCGACGAGCGTGCCCGCTATGAGTACGACGACGGATGGATGCTCATCATCCTTCGCATACCATACGTCAGGGAGATACGCTCACGCACTCCCTACACCACCGTGCCCCTTGGCATCATACACAAGCGCGATGTCACCATCACTGTATGCTACTACGAGACAAACATGATGATAGACTTCGTAAGCTATCAGCAGAAGCGCGGGGTGGGATTCACCGACTATGTCGACATGATCTTCCGTCTGTTCTACAGCAGTGCCGTGTGGTACCTCAAGCGTTTGAAGCAGATAAACTCTCTCATAGACAAGGCCAAGCGCAACCTTGACCACGATGTAAACAACGAGTCGCTCATCAGCCTGTCGCGACTTCAAGACTCGCTCACCTATTTCCAGACTTCCATACGTGGCAACGAGACGCTGCTCTCCAAGCTGAAGTTCAAACTGCAGATAGACGAGCTTGATGCCGACCTCATAGAAGACGTAAACATCGAGATGACACAGGCCCGTGAGACGACGGCCATCTATTCCGACATTCTGGAGTCAACGATGGACACATACAGTAGCATCATCAACAACAACATGAACACCGTGATGCGTACACTCACCAGTGTCACCATCATCATGATGTTCCCCACGCTCATAGCATCGCTCTTCGGCATGAACCTCATCAACGGCATGGAAGAGAAGCCCTACGGCTTCGCACTTGCGCTGATGATCTCCGTGCTGGTGTCGGCCGGATGCTGGTGGATATTCCGCCACAAACGGCTGGTATAAGAAAGAGAAGGGGTGAAGAAAAAGTTGGTATAAGAAAAAAAGAGGGGGAAAAACAAGTGCCGCGAGCGGGACTCGAACCCGCACAACCATTCCTGGTCAAGGGATTTTAAGTCCCTCGTGTCTACCATTCCACCATCGCGGCAGCCATAGTGATTAAGAAATCGTTTGCAAAGGTAATAAAAAAATCGTACTTCGGCTTTCTCTGCCCACTATATTTTCAACCTATTAATATTTTTTAATTCTACTCCCGCAGGCACAAAGCCCTGAAAGGGCGTCAAGATTACAGGCGAAGGGACGCAAGACCCCCTGTAAGGAATGGCAGGAACCCCATCAGAACTTATAGGTGTAACCCAGCCCTAGCACATGGCGGTTACCCTCATCGTCGTCTTTGTAGGAGTGCTGATACAGATACTTCACGTCAAATGAGCTTTTCTTGTTGAGTCTCAGCTCTGCCCCCAGCGCATAGCGCATCTTGTCGAGCCCGCTGCCGCCGATGGTGCTCTCGGCACTTACGTATGGCCTCCACAGCTTGGAGAGTTTGTACTTCGCCATCAACCTCTGTCGCCACTTGTTGCTGCCTTTTCCCTGGTAGGTATGAGTTTGAGTGAACTCACCCTTTGTAACAGGCTGTCCATATACAGCATCGTCGTCCTCGTCGGTGTAGTTCCAGTAGCGGTCAACGGTTTTCTCCGGCCGATAGGTGTACTGCCACCGCTCCCTTAGCGACAGCCCCAGCCGTCCGAACTGATGGGAAGCCGTCAGCGACACATTCAGACGGTGCCGCTGGCCCCAGTAGTCCGAGTATTTCTTTCCGCTGGAGTTCACCTTGTGGTTGTTGTCGTCAAGGAAAGAGTAGCCTGCCGATGCCTTCAGCCAGGGAGAGAGGCGGTAGCTGGCCCCCACCCCCACGCTCCATCGGTCCATCTCGCCAAAGCCGTCGTCACGGGTTCTCAGCTCCACCCCACCCTCAAGGGTCACACGGCTGTTTATCTTCTTTTCCACGTTGGTCTCTGCCCAGATGCCGAAGTCGTCCGACTGTGCCCTTGCCCATCCAGGCGGGATAAGACCAAGGGCAACCAACGCCCATACAAGAAAGAACTTCCTGTTCATACTTCTCTCCATTGCGATTTCCTTACATTAAACTGATTGCCCACATCGTTAGGCTCCTCGTCACTACAGGTGATGCGTAGCACCACCGAATCTCTGAGGAAGTCAACGCCGCCAACCTCCACCTTGACTATTTTCACTCCAAGGCGCTCCTCCAGATCGGCCTTGAGCTCACCGCGCTTCTCTGGTTTGACAAGCTCTATGCGGTCGTACTGTATCAGCTTGGTACACTTCAGCTTCAAGTTCTTTTCGCAGAGCATTATCGAACAAACCACAATGATGTCTATAACAGCCAGTTTCAGCAGTTCGTTCAATATTTGGTGCGCATTCATACCGCTAACGTCTACCATGGCATGGACCACCGAAAGACAAACGATGATGAAGAGATAAGTCATCTCGCGCACCGGCATGGTATCGGTTCGGTAGCGCATGATGGAGAAGATGCCAAACAGTCCCAATCCTACCCCCATCGTTGCCTTGCCTCTGTCCATACCCATCATGAAGTAAACCAGGAAGAAGATGGCCACCGAGATAAGCATGAAGGTGAAGTAGAATTCACGGCGATGCAGCTTACGGAAGTAAAGCCGGTCAATGATGACCCAGTTTATTACGGCACACAGAAGAAAGCGGAGCAGCATATTGCCGAAGTCGCTTGTAAAGATAGTTGTCAGTTGTTCCATATTATAGTATATTAAGCATTTATTCACTTATTTCTCCAACGCCAGGATCTTCTCCACGTCGCGCAGCTTAACCTTAAACCGGTTTATAGGCAGCCGGTCGTTGGTCATGGCGGCACCCATGCAGTACTTGCTGAAACCATGTGGATGGATGTGCAGCAGCCTTAGCATCTCCAGCACTGGCGACGGCACCAGTCCGTCACGCTTCAGTTCCACCACCACCAGCTGCCCCATGTTCTTCGACTTGCCGGTTATCATATTGTTGAACTCCAGCTGGGTGTCAATGGTGAGCCTCTCGGTCTTGGCCTTGTTGACAAGCGTCACCCTGTGGAAGTAGTTGTGCATGTGAGGCATCAGGGTGTCAACGTCAAAGTGCAGCTTGTCGTCTATGAAGTTGCGCTTCACCATATCGTCCAGGTTCATGTCGCTCACCTCTATACGCTTCTTCTTCGTGCGTCCGTGGTTGTTCTTTGTCTTTATCTCCATGAACTGAAGGTTGGAGCTAACATAAGTGCGGAACCTAATCTTCTGCCTTCCTGCATGCCCGTACTGATGTTCACGATACATGGCAAAGGTGTCGGTATCGAAATAGGTCGTGTCGTAGAGCATGTTACGCTGGCCGTCTATGTCTTGCACATAATAGTCCTGTTGTGCCATCTGGAGCAGTTGCAGCAGTCGAGGCATAGTAGTCACAAACTTTGTGTCTGTGCGGTTCATCAGCTTAACGCTGCCCATCTCGGCAAGGGTTATCGGTGACATCTGCTTCAGTAAGTTCTCCATCGCTCTGTTATTTTTTATCGCCTAGTTTTCTAGTTGACCGCAAAGTTAGTCAATAAAAACGGAAACAGGAAAAATATTCAGCCAACATTGTGTTTTTTTAACCAGAACAGCCCACTCACATCACAAAGTGCCTGCTCCACCATCTGTAAAGCAGGCACAGGGAAAAGACAGAATGTCTCTATATCGTTATCTTTGATTCAATTCTTACGCAACGTAGTCAGTTTACGTCCCTTGTAGTACCAGTATTCATTGCCATTGACAGTGGTCAGGTTCATACCAGCATACATGTTAAGATACTTCTTGGCCAATGGTGATGTTCGGGCGATTTCACCACGACACTCAAACTTGCCACCACCCATATATTTTACTCTTAATTTGTTTGTGGCATAATCTGTAATTTCACATTCTACGCACAATTATTTCGATAGGAATTATACCAGCTGCTATGTTTTTTTACTTATACTTCTGCCCCGTTTTTTCTTAAACGCTTTCATAACCAAAGTGTTGCTTGTGAAGAAACCGTCTATCGTCCCTGGTTTTAGACACTCCTTTGCTTCTGCCAATTCTTCTTCGGTCAAATCCTCGACAGTAAGGCCCCAAGGTTTTAGCTTTTTGTTAATTCGCTCATTGATGGTCATAATATCATCTTTTTATTCTGATGGAATTTCCCTGTTTAACTAGCTCTTTCGCATCTTTTAGATGCTCTTCCAATTCCTCAGAAGGAACAAAGCAAATCCCAGGTTTCGTCGTCTTAGTGAAACGATTGAAATAAGGGTCAGTAGATAATACCCATTTCAATTCAGCCATATTGGGAATGTTTGGCATCGCATCCCATAGCTCAAACAGTCGCGATTTCATGGCAACAGTTACGCCACGCTTCCCATTTCTCAGTCGTGACACACAAATGATATGTTGCTGCACACGCTTATCGGTATCATGTTCTTCTTTCGTCGTATGATGT
>CAMYZK010000179.1 GCA_947303825.1 uncultured Prevotella sp.
GCTTCATGCTAACCAGTCCTTCAAGGTCAAGTATTGTGAAGGGGGCCAGTTGACGGTCTAACTTGAGCAACTGCCTTAAATAGTGTATGATAACCTGGCGACTGATGATTTGCAGTCCGTTGAGCCTTGGCAGAAAGTCTGGCCTTTCGTCTTTAAGTCTGAACAGCTGTGTGCGGAAGGCCTCGTCTACAGCCCGCTCTATGTCTGCATCGTTCTTCAGCAGACGGTCAATGTCGGCTGCGCTGACCGTCTGTCTCTCTCCTGCCATGTGTGAATATAATAGCTGTGCCGCCTCGTGGAAGATGTTTCCGAAGATTCGGTTGTCTATGGTTTCATCGTCAGCATCGTCGGGTTCGCGCAGTCCTTCCACATAGCAGTAGTGAAACTGCAGGGGGCATCTAAGATAACGGTTTATGGCAGTGGGGGTGAGCAGTTCCGGCTGTTGTGCCCTGTTTGCTTTGGGCTGCGGCATGGTAGGAGTGGCAGTGTGCCCTCCTTGCAGCGTTCTCAGGCTTATGTGGTGGGGACACTCCACTAACAACTGTAGCAAGAACCGGCTCATCTCTCCTTTCATACCGTCGGCAGTGCTGTTGTTGTAGACTATGGTGATGTCGTCGGCACGTTGCAAAAGCCGGTGGAAGTAATAGCTGTAGATGGCCACCTTATGTTCTGGTGTGGTAAGACCGTAAGCCTTGCGTATGCTGTATGGTATGAATGATGTGTCGCTGTTGTTGCGCGGCATGTTGCCCTCTTGTGCCGACAAGATAAGCACATGGCTGAAGTCCAGGTTGCGTGTCTCGAGCAACCCCATCACCTGCAGACCCTCGGCAGGTTCACCGTGGAACGGCACGGTGGTGAGCTGCATGAGTTGGTTTGCTAGTCGTCCCAGCGTAATGATGTCGGTGTCTAGGTCTCCGTTCTGTGCCAGGTTCTGCAGTCTGTTTAGCAGGGTGTAAGTGCGAAAAAGGCTTTCTGCCTTCAGTGGTGACGCCCCTCCTTGATGAGAGTCGGGATTGTTGGCTGCCTCTGCCTTGGCTATTGCCTGTAGCGTACCGCACAGCCATGCCAGTAGACTGGCATTCTCGTGCTGTGGAGAGAATTTGCAGAACAACAGACCGGTAAGCTCGTCAATGCAGAGTTGTTCACTTGTTGGAAAGTAGTTCTTCTCTTCTGTCAGCTTGTCAAGAAGCAGGCTGACTTGTGTCGAAGCAGCCATAAGATATGGGTGTCTAAGCAATGCTTTTACCTGGCGTATGCGAAAGTGTTCACGCTGGTGGTCATAGCCATCGCGTCGCAGGGCTATGAGCAGCGATATGAGTGAAGCTACCGGCGACTGGGCCAATGGATAGCCAGTAGTGATGTTTGCTGTTGCCACTTCTTGTGGAAGGCAATGAATGACGGTGGGTAGTAAGCCTTCATTGCAAATTACTATTACTGTGAGTCGTCCGTCGGCGATGCGTGCCTTATCTTCCTTCAGCCATGATGAGACATATCGTGCCTGGATATTCTCAGTAGTTGCTGAAGCGATGACAATACGTTTGGGTTGTCCGAAGCAGTCGTAGATACTGGCATCGTGAATGTCCAGTTCATTGCCGAAAAGCTCCAGATATTGAGTGATAAAGTGTCCAGCCTCATTGGTTGTGTTGTTGTTTGGCTGTCTGTCTGTTAGGTTGTTTCGTGTATAGTATTGGTCGAAGTCCCAATAGAACTTAGCCTTGCCCTCATGTTTCAAGATAGAGAAAAGGCGCTGTTCTACCTTCAGCAGCACATTGAAACCTACAAAAAGAAAGCAGTCTATATCTTGCATCATGCCCTGTATGGTGTCGGTATCCTTGTCGCAGGACTGGGATTCCGAAAAAGATGTCATACGTTCCATCTTCTCCACCACCTCCTTGTACAGTGCCCCTTCGTAGGCCAGATTCTGTTGTTTCAGCCTCTCGTTAAAGTCGTGGTAGATGGCGGCCATGCGGCTCCATAGTCTGATGAAGCGCTGACGCAGTTCCGAGTTGTGGCTGTCAGTAAAGTTACTGAAGAATCTCTTGAGAACCTCTCTCTGCTCAGGAGTGAGAAAGCTGTCGTCGTCCATTTCCCTGATGTCGGCTACGTTGGCCAGCACGCGGTCGGCATCGGCCATCTGCTTGTCAATGTCGTCGAAGTCGGCAAGCAGCAGCTGTCCCCAACCATAGAAATAATCCAATGTCTCGTCAGTTTCTGTCTGTGCCGTGTACGAGCGGTACAGTTCGCATACAAGCTTCACTGTATCGGCAACTTGTCGTTGGGAGTGCTGGCGGAAGAGGTCGCTGATGGTGATGTAGGTAGGACTCCAGATGGGCTGTCCTCCTGACAGGCGTGCCAGATACTCATTGAGGAAGAGCGATGCCCTCTTGTTGGGAAAAACCACGGCAATGCGCGAGAGGTTATTGCCGTATTTTGCCAATATATCTTCTGCTACGTATTCCAGGAATGTTTTCATGCTTTTTCTGTGTCTATTTCTGAAACTTCGATTATTCTGTTGCTGTATACCAACCACAGATAGCCCTCTACGTTGGCGTGTCCCATCTGCCTGAGCAGGTTCATATACTGTCGCACCTGTTCATGATACTCTTCATGGTCGTTGCCAAACTTAAAGTCTACTACTATTGTCTTTTGCCCATCGGTCATCACCCGGTCGGGGCGGCGTTCCATCAGGCGGCCAGTTGCCTTGTCGATGCTCAGGATGGTACACTCGTTGAACAGCTGCCACCTCCCTGGCTTGAACCATTCCTCCACTTTCGGACTGGCCAATCGTTTGCGCAGCATGTTTGTAAGCTCAGAGCGAGACAGGCTACCCTCGCCGTACAGCACTCCCTCTTGCTCCATCTGCATCAGCGCACTCTCAACGTCATTGAGGTTCCTAATGCTGGCGAGCACATTGTGCAACACACTGCCAAGCTGTATGTACTGCTGGTGCTCCTGCTCTTCTTCAGGGTAAGACGTGGCAAACCGGCGGCTATTGTTGCTCTGACGGAAGTCGGCTTTGGCAGGCAATATGCCTATGCTTACCTTTTGCGGATGGCTGGGTTGTAGGAAGGGATTGTCTGACTTTTTATTATCCTGTTGTTCTTTTTTGATGTCTCTGCCAGGCATACCAACGGTCTTGTAGCTGAAGACCAGTGACGACTCTTCGTCGCCCTCGCCCTCTAGCTGTGCGCCGTCCAGGCACGGCATAATGGCAGGCAACACCTGTGCTATTAAGGCAGAACGCGAGGAGGATGTACATTTTCGTTTCCCCCAGACGTAAAGGGCTGACGATGCACGTGTGAAGGCAACATACAGCAGGTTCAGATTGTCTACCATGTTCTGTTGGTGCTCTTCTTCGTAGTCAGACTCATAAATTGTACCCTTCATTCCTTTCTGACTGAAGTCAATAGGTGCCAAAGGCAGTTGGCTGAATGGTTTTTCTGTGGGTGTGCACCACAGCACGTCGGGCAGTTCCAGTCGCCAGTCGCAGAAGGGTATCAGTACGTATGGGAACTCGAGTCCCTTAGACTTATGGATGGAAACAAGCCGCAATCCGCTGGTGCCATCGCTTTGTATGGTTGTAGCTCCGATGTTTTCGTCCCATTCTCTGATAAATGTGTCGATGTCTGACCCGTAGTCGGCTGCAAACATGCTGACCTTGTCGAAGAAAGCACAGAGGTAAGCACTTTCCGTTCCGTTTGCATCGGGCTGGAGCAGGGCATATATCTGTTCTACCATCTCGTATAGTGGTAACTGCAGCAATCTGGCCGACAGTCCTTCCGGCAGCTCGTTCAGTCCATGCTTGGTACAGTCCTTCTTGATACAAGCCAGGGCTATCGCATCGTCAGGGCGGGCTAAATAGCGCAATGCTGAGACAATGGTAGTTACCGCAGCAGAGGCATCAAGTCTGAATGCCTCGTCGCTCACCACTTTGAGCTGTGGTAGACGCTGCATGAAATAGCGTGCTATAAGTGGTATGTGACTGTTTACCCTTACCAGTATTGCAATATCCGACTCTGGCGTACCTGCCTGCAACAGCTCTTCCACCTTTAAGGCCAGTGCTTCGAGTGTTTGCTGCTCGTAGTCCTTTGGAGGCAGAAGCGTCACTACAACCTCCCCCTCATCGTCTTTGCTCTGTGGCACTTCTTGCTTCACATCGTCGTATGCCACTACGCCTTCTGCTTTCGCTGCCTGTGTAAAGAATGCGTTGTTGAAGTCTATGATACGGCGTGCTGATCGGTAGTTGGTGCTCAGGGTCTTTATGGCCAGCGTTTGGCTGCTGTCATTAAACTGGTTGCCTATTCCTTCCAACAGTCGCCAGTCTCCGCTTCTCCAGCGGTATATGCTTTGCTTCACATCGCCCACGATAAGGTTTTCCGACCCTTTATGGCTCATTGTCTCCTCAAGCAGCACCTTGAAGTTCTGCCATTGCACTGTAGAAGTGTCCTGGAACTCATCTATCATTATATGCTCAAGCTGGGTTCCAATCTTCTCGAAGATGAATGGTGTGTCGCTCCCGTCTATCAGCTCATGTAGCAGCTGTTGGGTGTCGCTCAGCAGAAATCGGTTCTGTTCGTCGTTCAGCTCGCGCACCTTCCGTTCAATGCTTCCCAGCAAGCGCAGCTGTGGCAAGTGGCGCAAGGTAAGGTCGGCACTCTTGTACAGCTTCCACTGGCGTGGTTGTTCTTCTATAGACTGACGCAACAGTGCTCCAAGTGATGTGTCGGCCAGATGCATTATCAGCTCGCGGCGCGGATGTGTCTTCGTGCACCATCGGTCGGGTTGTCCCAAACTGTCGCTTGCCCGTTTACTTATGATGCTTTCGTCCATCTCGCCTTTTTGCAGCTTCAAAAATAAAGATGCCAAGCCATTGCGCCCATAGCTAAGGTCGTCAATGGTGAGTCTTTCAGACTCGAGCGTGTCAAAGAACTGTGTGGCTATGTCGGTCATACGGTTGCGTGCTTGTTGGCGTATCTTTCTAAGAAGGTTTTGGTATCGGTCGAAAAAACCGTCCTGCTCCATTACCTGCTTCAGTTCCTTACTATGGCTTTTGTAGTAATCTTTGAAGATGGTGAGTCCAAAATTCTTGACACCGGCAATGACGTTCCAAGAACGGTCGTCGCTGATGTTGTCAGTAATGTAGCGCAAAATCCACTGGAGTTCCTGGTCTTTGGTCGAGAGCGAATCAATCATTTTGTCAACAGCCATTTCCTCTACCTGAGCGTCATTAAGCCCCACACGCAGGTTAGCGGTGAGGTTCAGCTCACGTGCCAGGTTACGCATCACACTTTGGAAGAAAGAATCGATGGTCTCCACACGGAAATAGGTATAGTTGTGAAGCAGCAGGTAGAGGGCCTGTCCGGCACGTTGGGCTATCTGTTCGTCTGAAAGATGTCCGCCAATCCCTTCCCTAACTTTGTTCATATATGAGCGTGAGTCTTCCAACCCCTGCCAGATACCGTAAAGCTGGCTGAGTATGCGTATTTTCATCTCCTCGGTAGCCTTGTTGGTGAAGGTCACGGCCAGGATTCGGCTGTAGTTCTGCGGCTCTTTCACAAGCAACTTTATATATTCGGTTGCCAGGGTGAAAGTCTTGCCACTTCCAGCACTAGCTTTATATACAGTTAGTGGAACAGGCTGTGCTATGAGGGACGAAGCTGTAGAGTCTGGCAACCCGTTATGGCTGGCAGCTGTGTTGTTAAAGTTCTTGTTCATACCTTAATAATTAGTCTTAACAGCAAAATTACCACCTGCGGAAGAGTTCGAAGGTGAACTTCGCACCGAATTCCTTAAATTGTGTAC
>CAMYZK010000180.1 GCA_947303825.1 uncultured Prevotella sp.
GTACTCGGGGTAGCCGCCTATCTGCCGTGGGTCGGTGATGATGCCCTGCTTGTAAGAGTCGTTCTTCAGGCGGCGATACTTAAACAGTCCCTTCTCGTTCTGGCTTTTCGGATGCAGACCCCACATGTCACCGTAGGGGTTCTGCTTCACGCCCGTCTTCTTTTCAATCTTTGCCAGTTCCTTCTCGTAGTTCGGAACATAGTAGGCCACGCCTGTCCTTACCTCCTCGCAGATGCGCTCGTCTACGATGTCGCGGCAGGGCACGGTGGCACCGGCGTTACGCAGCACCCAGTCGAAGGCACGGTCGGCTCCCATAATGCTCACGAAGGGCATCTCGAAGGGCTCGTCAGAGCGCATCAGTGCCAGCTCCGTCTCGTCCATTTCACCGTCCTTGTCGGCTGTCTGTATGCCACCCTTCCAGTTGTTCTTTGTTATCTCAGGGAAGCCTTCCATCACGTTGCCTACGGCATAGATGCGACCAAACTGCTTGAAGGGGAACAGCCCCTGCGAGCGGCTTTCCGACTTTACTATGCGGTGACCCACGGGAGAGTCTTTCGGTGTAAGCGGACCGGGCTTGTAGTAGTTGTTTATGAAGTTAGACATCGTAGAGTACTCGCCTCCGTCGGCCGTGCGGTGCACCCAGTTGTAGATAACGTTGTTCACGAAGTTGAACACACCGCCCCACCCTATCGACGGGTTACGCCCGGTGTTGTCGGCCCAGAGGTTACGCATGAAGGTGGTGTTCTCGCCGCCGATGGTAGAGCCGAAGGAGTGGTTCCAGGTGTCGAGGGCCTTTGCCGAGATGGTGTTCTGTATGGTGACGTTCACCGTGGGCGACTTGCGTTTATCCTTGCCGTCGTGCAGGTCGAACATGTGGCGGTAGAAGGATATGTTCTCGTCCAGTCCCCACTCGCACGAGCAGTGGTCTATCATGATGTTGCCCACGGGGTTGCCTCCAAAGGAGTCCTCACGGTGCCACACCAGCGTCTCGCCACGGCGGAAGCGCATGTGACGCACTATCACGTCGTGGGTGTCTATCTGGAACGACTCGCCGGCAATGATGATGCCGTCGCCGGGAGCCGTCTGTCCGGCTATCGTAATGTAAGGTGCGCGTACATTAATAGGAGACTTAAGGCGGATGATGCCCGAGACGTTGAACACCACTATGCGTGCACCGCCCTGCTCGCAGGCCCAGCGGAAGGAGCCGGGGCCGGAGTCGTTAAGGTTGGTAACGGTGAGCACCTTACCGCCGCGTCCGCCAAAGGTGAACATGCCGCCACCCTCGGCACCGGGAAAGGCGGGAATCTTGGCCTGACGCAGGTCGTAGGGGCGCGATGCCCAGGGCACATAGGGACGGCCGGCCTTTGCTTCCTCAACCACAATGGGGAAGGCGGCCTGCCATGCAGAGTCGCTGTGGGCAGCCCATCGGATAGAGAGGGAGTCAATGAGATGTTTGGCCTCGTCGGTATACTGGGGGTACTGGGCCTGTGAAGCTGTAACTCCAAAAAGAAGAGAAAATGTGATAGTGAATAGTTTTTTCATGTTTTGTTTGTTTTTTGTTTGGTCGTTTGGGGGATTGGTAGTTTGGTCGATTAAGTACATTATGCGGTGCAAAATTAGTAAAAATACGAGAAACGACAAAATTCTTTGGCCTTAATCTCTTTCATAAAGACAAATATTTGTGTGTACCCACTCTGGAGTAATTGTTGAAATAGTAAAAAAACAGATCGCGGGGTGCTCATGCCGCCAAAGCAGCACGGGCACTTCGCTCGCTTATTTGTACCATTGGCTTTGCCGAAGGTACTCCCGCTCGGAAGAAAAAAGAAAAAAAGTGTTTTTTCTTTTGTTCTTCGCTCGCTTATTTGTACCTTTGCACAAAAATGTGGGAAAATGAAAAAAACGGCAACGATTCTCATAACACTGTGCTGCATGCTGACAGTGCAGGCAGCCAAGGTAAACAAGTTTTTCAACATCAAGGTGGGTAACGACACGCGCAAGTACCTGCTCTACGTGCCTAACAACGTGAAGGCGAACGCCCCGCTGGTGCTATCGCTGCACGGTGCCGGCGGCACAGTGACGACGACATCGCACGACCCCGACTTCAACTCCATAGCCGACAAGGACGGCTTCATAGTGGCCTACCCGCAGGGCAAGAACACCACCTTTCCCGGACTTGGCGGCATGCAAGCCCCAGGCTGGTCGTCTTACGGCGAGGAGAACTTCGACACCGACTACCTAAGAGCCGTGGTAGAAGACGTGGCAGCGAAATACACCATTGACCGCCAGCGACTCTACTGCTGCGGATTCTCCAACGGGGGCATGATGACCTACGTCATGGCCAACACCAGCAGTCATATCTTCGCCGCCTTCGCTGCCATCAGCGGCTACCCCATCAACGAGTTCCACCTGCACCACACCAGCTGGCGCCCAGTACCCCTGCTACACATTCACGGCAAGGCCGACGACTTTGTCAAGTACTCGCTCGTGCCCAACGTCATAGACAACATGGTGGCGCGCAACGGTGCCAACCCAGTACCTGTAAAGACCACGAAGAGCGGCAAGTACACCAAGAGCGTCTACGAGGCAGGCGAGGGAGGATTCCCCGTCGTCTTCTACGAGATAGACGGCATGGGCCACAACCCCTTCACCCAGAACACCGAGAAGAACAGCTCGTCGCAGACCATGTGGGACTTCTTCCAGCAGTACACACTCGACTCACCCTGCGACACCACGCTGAAGTGGCGCCCACGCATAGAGGCCGAGGGCTACGCACCCAAGAGTCACGGATGGACTATGAACTCAGGTAAGACGCTGCTCAGGTTTGGTGGCACACAGAATACCGATGCCAACCAGAACGTCTATCGCTCGCTGCAGCTACGCACGGGCAGCTACAAGCTTTGCTTCAAGTCTGCCGGTGAGGAGGGCATGACAATAGCAGTGAAGATAGAGAAGCTGACGGGCAATAAGAACACCGTACTCAACGCCACCGTCAATGTAGGAGTGGATGCCGTACTGCCCTTCACCGTTTCAGACGGCTGGGGCGAATATAGGATAACCTTCACCCGCCAGCAGACTACCGATGCCATCAGCGTCACCGACATCGCCATACACTCGCTTACCAGTGAAGAGCTGCTAGGCATCTCCACAACATCATCCACCACCCGTGCCGACAACAGCACCTACTCGCTGTCAGGCATCAAGTGCCGGAACACTACGAAAGGAATCATCATCAAGAACAACAAGAAGACGGTGAACATTGAACGGTGAACGTTGAACGTTAAACGTTGAACATTGAACATTGAACGGAGCGCGGTAGCAAACTCTTAACTCTTAACTCTTAACTCATAAACTCATCAACTAATACAACTATGGTAGAAATCAAAAACGACAAGCTCACCGTACAGGTGGCATCACTGGGAGCCGAGCTCCAGAGTATCAAAGACGCAGAAGGCCGCGAATATCTGTGGCAGGGAGGCGAGAAGTGGCCCCGCCGTTCGCCTATCCTCTTCCCCATCGTCTGCAGCGTGAACGACGACACCTACACCGTCGACGGACAGGAGTACCACCTGCCGCGCCACGGCTTTGCCCGCGACACCGAGTTCACACTCATTGCACAGGGAGAGCACAAGGTGACATTCGCACTACACGAGAGCGAGGAGACGCTGAAGGTCTATCCCTACAGGTTCAACCTTGCCGTGAGCTATCGTCTGAGCGGCAACAAGATCCATGTGGTGTGGCATGTGGAGAACACCGATACACGCGACATCCATTTCCAGATAGGCGGGCACCCCGCTTTCCTAGCCCCAGGCTGTAAGGAAGACGACGAGCTGAAAGGCGTCATCAGCCTGGACAACAAGCAGCCGCTGAAAGGCCTTAAGAGCTACATCGACGGTTCGCACGAGATGACCGAGATAGCCTTAGACAACATTAAGGAAGGCCTGATACAGTTTAACGACGAGTTCTTTGCCAACGACAGCGTAAAGATTCACGACTGCCAGACACGTCAGGCAGCACTGCTCAACCCCGACGGCTCGCCCGCTGTCACTGTCGACTACAAGTGTCCCATCATTGCCTTCTGGAGTCCGTACAAGAAGCAGGCCCCCTTCGTTTGCATAGAGCCGTGGTACGGCCTTGGCGACCCACGCGGATGGAAGGGAGAGTTCAAGGACAAGTACTACATGAACCACCTGCAGCCAGGCAGCTCGTTCATGTCGGAGTACACCATCACCATTGGATGAGTGAGTCCACTATAAAAAATCCGCTACCGTCAACTAACGAGCCGCATGGCACTCCCCTCCCTTGTAGGGGAGGGGAGCGGCTGCGCACAGATTTCTTGCTACAGCAGCAGTCCTTCCAGTCTCTTGAAGGCAGGTGCCAGGAGAGTGGTTTCCAGCTCTTGTCCGTCGGGCGAGCGGAAGTGGCATGTGCGCTCATTGACGTTGAGGCGGCAGATGAACTGGGTATTAACAAGCGTGCTGCGGTCGGCCCTTACAAAGTTGGGTCTGTCGAGCATTTTGGTCAGTGCTCCAATGCCCGTCATCACCATGTCGCTACTGTAGAAGGTTACCAGTTGCGTATAGTTGCCTTCAGCTTTCAGGAATACAATGTTTGCAATGTCAACCATAATACGCCCATTGGCGGTGCGCAGTGTGAGGCGTTGTTTCTCTTCGGCCTTGTCGGTCATCTTCACTATATCTTTTCCCAGCTCGGTGTTGTCGGCTTTCATGGCCTCCTGGCGAATGGCCTGAATGAGCTGCTCGCGCTCCACCTTCTCCTGGTGCAGGCGCATCATCTTCCTGCGGCTACGCCGCTTCTCCAGCCACCGTGCCAGTATCCATACAGCTGCCGTAAGCAGCAGGGCAGCGATGAGCCACACCCACCAGTGCTGCCACCACCGTAGGGGCGGGGCAATGAAGGTGTCAGCCTGAGCGTCGGCCACCAGTTCCTCTGGCTGGAACGATGCCATCTGCTCCACGCTGCACAGCCACACCGTTCCGTCGGGCTGCTCGGCCAACCGTGCTTTCAGAGGTTCGAGAAGGGTGAAGCCATTGAGATGGTTGAAGAAGCACGCCTTGGATATGTGATGGCTATCGGAGAGACGGCAGACAAAAAGTCCGTCGATGGCAGCCACTACAAGGTAGCCTCGCGGCGACACGTGCAGCGCACGCACCTCGTGACCAGACAGCTGCGGCAGCTCACTGTTCAGCTCTTCCACCTTGCCACGGCTGATGACGAAGAGCGAGTCGCCAGAGGCAAAGTACACCGAGCCTTTGCCGTCGCTCTCCATGGTAGTGACAATCAGCTTCTGGTTGCCGTAGCCCTGCTTTGAGACGCCCGCATTTCTAGTAGAACTAGAAGAACTGGTATCACCAGGAGAACTAGTCTTTCTAGTAGCGCTGGCCTCAATGCAATAGAGCCCGAAAGTGCTGCCCACCCACAGACGGCCATCGCCGTCGGCAGCGGCGCACCAGGGATGCTGTATGTCGGTGGTCAGCGTGTCAATAACGCCTGTCTGCGGATCGTAAGTACATACGAGCTGACGCGTGCCCACCACAATGCGGCCCCTGGCCTCGGTAATGAACTGATAGCGCTCGAAAGGCAGTCCCAGCCATGTCACGCTGCTGTCGCTGATGCAGGCCATGTCGCTCCTGCCTGCCAGATAGACCTTGCCCTCGATGGTGTCGAAGCTGTGAATGAATAAGTTGTCGGCTTCGTCGTAAACAGTCTTGCCGCCTAGAATTTTCTTGCCGTTGAGGGTGCCCATCA
>CAMYZK010000181.1 GCA_947303825.1 uncultured Prevotella sp.
TGCTTACACCGTCCCATGTTATGCCCAGCTTGTCGGTCACCAGTCCGCTCAGGTTCGGTATCAGTCCGAAGATGCCTATCGAACCGGTTATCGTTGTCGGCTCGGCGAAGATGTAGTTGGCTCCGCAGCTTATCATGTAACCTCCCGATGCGGCCACTCCTCCCATCGACACCACCACAGGCTTCTTGCTCTTTATCAGGTTTATGGCGTGCCATATCTGCTCAGAGGCCACTGCGCTGCCGCCCCCGGAGTTAACCCTGAGCACCACGGCTTTCACCTTGTCGTCGTTGGCCAGCTGCTGCAGGTCGCTCACGGTCTTGCTGCCCACAATGTTGTGTCCGCTGGTGAGTCCGCTCACCATCTGGTCTACTATCTCTCCGTAGGCATAGTACACGGCCACGATGTCGCCCTTTTCCTTCTTTTTCTTTGCAGGCTTGAGCTTCTTCATGTCGTTCAGTGTCAGCTGGTTGATGTTCTCTTTCTCGTCAATCTTCAGCTTGCGCTTTATCACTTTCTGCATCTCTTCGGGATAGAATACCCTGTCTATGAGCTTGGAGCTGAGGTAGTCATCGGTCTTGGCAAACAGCATAATGCTGTCGCTAGCCAGCGAGTCGAGCTGGGCGGCCGTCACCTTCCTGCTCTTTGCCATCTGGTCTGTCCACTGCTGCCATATCCCTTTCAGGTATGCCTCTCGCTGTTCCCTGTCTTCGGCACTCATATCCTTGCGGGTAACGCTCTCCACATAACTCTTGTATTTTCCCACACGTGCAGCCTGATACTTCACGCCTAGCTTCTCATACAGTCCTGTCATGTACATGCTTTTCCCTCCAAGACCCTTGAAGTCAATCATTCCGGTGGTATTGAGGAACAGTGAGTCGGCAGCCGAGCATACATAGTAGCATGCCTGTAGCATGTTGTCGCCGTATGCATATACCCACTTGCCGCTTTTCTTGAAGTCTAGCAAGGCATTGCGTATCTGCTGTGCCGAGGCAGGAGAGTCAAACACTGTTGCTCCCCCCTCCAGGTATATACCTTTTATGTTTTCCTCGTCGCGTGCCATGCTGATGGCTTTCAGTATGTCGTCCAGTCCCATGACAGTGGCATCAGCTGTGCCCAGCAGCAGGTTCAGCGGGTTTCCGTCTTCAGCGCGCTCTTCTACGGTGCCAGCAAGTTTCAGCACGAAGACACTGTTCTCTTTTGCCTTCACCTTCGAGTCGCTGCTTGAGAGCAGTCCCATCAGCGTGAGAGCGAAGATAAGTAGGCAGAAGAGAGAAAACACCAATATGCCACAAACGGTGGCAAACATGTACTTGAAAAAGTCTTTCATGTCAAATATGTCTTATGTTGATAAAATCAGTGGCAAAATTACACATTTTTTCTTTACTACATGCATAAAACGACGTGATTTTTTATATGTAAGCTTTTTTTCCTTGTTTTTTCTTTGTCAAACTGTTTTTTTATTCGTAACTTTGCAAACTATAAAGGCATGTGCCTCATTGTGTATTCTATTTGTTTAACTACTTAATTTACTAGCAAGTCATTCTGATGAATAAGAAACTGTGTCTCTTTGTTCTCACTGCATTGCTATCAGTGTGCATGGGAGTAGAAGCAAAGAAGAAAGTAGAGAAACCGCTTATGTGGCCCAACGGTGAAGTGATGGATGCTTGGTTTACCGATACTGCCAAGGTCGATGTGAAGACCCTGGGCCGCCAGTACGTGCTCACCAGCTACGGTGTGCGCCAAGGCACTACCGACATTCAGACACGCCAGATTCAGGCCGTCATAGACAAGTGTGCCCAGGAGGGTGGGGGAGTGATAGTGGTGCCAAAGGGCACGTTCTATACTGGCAGCCTCTTTTTCAAGCAGGGCACTCACCTGCACTTGGAGGAGGGGGCTGTACTGAAGGGCAGTGAGCGTGTGCACGACTTTGAGATACGCGAGACGCGCATCGAGGGTCAGACCTGCAAGTATTTCACTGCACTTGTCAATGCCGACGGTCTCGACGGCTTTACCATTACCGGCAAGGGCACCATCGACGGCAACGGCGAGCCATACTGGGAGGAGTTCTGGATTCGCCGCAAGTGGAACCCGCAGTGCACCAACAAGGACGCACAGCGCCCAAGGCTCACCTACATATCAAACAGCAAGAACGTCACCATACAAGATGTGCGTCTCATCAACTCTCCCTTCTGGACAAACCACATCTACCGCTGCGACCATGTGCGCTACCTGGACCTCTACATATACTCCTCTACCCAAGACATCAAGGGCCCTTCTACCGATGCCATTGATATCGATGTCTGCCACGACGTGGTGGTGCGCGGATGCTACATGAACGTTAACGATGATGCTGTGGTGCTGAAAGGTGGCAAGGGTACCTTTGCCGACCAGGCTCCCGAGAACGGCCCTTGTTATAATATCCTGGTAGAGGGTTGTCATTACGGCACTGTTCACGGATGCATGACACTTGGCTCCGAGTCGCTGCACGACTGGAATGTCATCATGCGCAATTGCCATGCCGACGACACCCACCGGGTGTTATGGCTCAAGATGCGCCCCGACACTCCCCAGCACTACGAGTATGTCAGCGTAGAGAACTTCACCGGCAAGTGCCGCAGCTTCCTACTCATCAGGCCCTGGACGCAGTTCTACGAGAAGCAGGAGCGTGCCGACATGCCATTGTCTGAGTGTAACAACGTATCGTTCAGCAATATACGTATGGACTGCCAGACTTTCTTCGATGTGAAGGGTAGCGATAAGTACCGTCTCCACGACTTCTCTTTTACCGACGTTAATGTCAACGATGGGGCTAAGGAAAAGGCGTTCACCGACAATCCCATTGCCAACCTCTCCCTTAACCGCGTCACTGTCAACGGAGAGACTATACAGCTCAGATAGTCACCATCGTTGTTTCATACACTAAGTTTTTTGTGTATAAGGTTGACACGTTGACACAACGCCGATGTACAGGGCGTTTGCAACCTTTTGAAGGTTGTCACAGGTTGACACAAGGTTGACACGCACAAGAGGCTGTCTACGTAAGGAGAAACCCATGGCACCTATAGCAATAGTGCCCCCTAATTGTTGAATTTTCGCGAAAATTCAACAATTAATCAACGCCCTTTTCCTAGCAGCAAAAGCACCATGGAGAACGGGGCTTACTTCTTAATGCATAATTCATAATTCATAATTCGTAATTCATAATTCGTAATTATATTTGTGTCAACCTTGTGTCAACCTGTGACAACCTCAAAAAGGTTGCAAGCCCTTTGTATATCGGCGTTGTGTCAACGTGTCAACCTTTTTTTGAAAAAATTATGAGTAAACACTGGCCTCCAGCGAGCGAAACGGGCAAAACAGGTTTGTTATATAGGAGCCTGGAATAGTTAATAATTCTAATACTTCGCGGGGTGTTGTCGGTTATATGAAAAAAAAGCAGTACCTTTGCATGCTAAACAAGCCTGAAAGACGGCTGACTGCTGAAAAGTATAATGCAGCAGACTGTCAAGAGGGTAGTGTAAAAGAAAAAGACCAGAGAGATTAAAGTGGTTTAAAACAAAAAAAGAAAGAGACTATAGAGATTGAAGATGAGTGACAGTCAAAACAACAAGGCGTTCTCGATGATAGCCGACATAGATGGAGACTTTGTAAACCTTATAGATATGGAAACCCCCAGTGAGCTGCCCATACTGCCTGTTAGAAACCTTGTGGTGTTCCCCGGAGTGGTGTCGCCCATACTTATTGGGCGTGACAGCAGCATGAGGCTGGTGCGCAAGGCCGAGAAAGCGGGCTCGCTGATAGGAATAGTATGCCAGAAAGACCCCGACGTGGAAGAGCCTGGCATGGAAGACCTCTTCAGCTATGGTGTATATGCAAAGGTTGTGAAGCAGTTAACGCTGCCCAATGGAGCCGTGACAGCCATTATACAGGGGTTGGGACGCCTGCACCTCGATGCCATAACAGCCGAGGTGCCCTTCCTCATGGGTAGCGTAACACAGGCCCCTGAGCTGATGCCCGACAAGAAAGACCGTGAGTGGAAGACGGCTATGGACGACTTGCGCCACCAGGTGGAGGAGTATATCAACATAAGCGAGGATATTCCCGACGAGGCCAGCTTTGCCATACGCAACATATCGAATGACGTGATGGCACTGAACTTTGTATGCTCGAATATGCCGTTCACTACAAAGGAGAAAAACCGCCTCATCAGCGTTGACTCGGTAAAGGAGAGGCTCTTCGGAGTGATGAAGGCCCTCAACAGGGAGATAAACCTTCAGAACCTGAAGACCGACATACGCAACAAGACGCGTGAAGACCTGGATGAGCAGCAGAAAAACTACTTCTTGCAGCAGCAGATAAAGAACCTTCAGGCCGAGATGGGCAGCGGCACGTCGCCCGAGAAGGCTGCACTTATGGAGAAAGCCGCAGGCAAGAAGTGGACAGAGGAGGTGGCAAAGATATTCTACAGGGAGATAGAGAAGCTGGACAGCCTGCAGCCCCAGTCGCCCGACTTCAACGTGCAGCTCACCTATCTGCAGACCTTTGTCTCACTGCCCTGGGGAGAGTATACCAAGGACGACCTGAACCTGGGCCGTGCGCAGCGCATACTGGACCGCGACCACTACGGCATGGAGAAGGTGAAGGAGCGCATACTGGAGTATATGGCCGTGCTGGCACTCAGGGGCGACCTGAAGAGCCCTATACTGTGCCTCTACGGGCCTCCGGGAGTGGGAAAGACCAGCCTGGGCAAGAGCATCGCCGCTGCCATGAAGCGCAGATATGTGCGCATCTCGTTGGGAGGACTGCACGACGAGGCCGAGATACGCGGACACCGCCGTACATACGTAGGAGCCATGCCCGGACGCATCATCAAGAGCATACAGAAGGCAGGAACTGACAACCCCGTGTTCATACTCGACGAGATAGACAAGGTGACGCAGGCCACCATCAACGGCGACCCTGCGTCGGCCCTGCTCGAAGTGCTCGACCCGGAGCAGAACACAGCCTTCCACGACAACTACCTCGACGTGGACTACAACCTGTCGAAGGTGCTCTTCATCGCCACGGCAAACAATCTGGGAACCATACCCAAGCCCCTGCTCGACAGGATGGAGGTGATAGAGCTGAGCGGATATATCACCGAGGAGAAGACCGAGATAGCCCGTCGTCACCTCATACCCAGGGAGCTGAGCAACACAGGCCTCGACACGCTGAAGAACAAACCCAAGTTTGCCAAGGGCGTAGTGGAGAAAATAATAGAAATGTACACGCGCGAGAGCGGAGTGCGCCAGCTGGAGAAGCAGATAAACAAAGCCATGCGCAAGCTGGCATACAAGATGATGACCGGCAACGGCGAAACCGATGGACAGACACCCATCAAGATTACCCCCAGCTCGCTGGAGGACCTGCTGGGCAAGCCGCCCTTCTATCGCGACATCTATCAGGGCAACGACTATGCCGGTGTGGTGACGGGACTGGCCTGGACCAGTGTGGGCGGTGAGATCTTGTTTATCGAGACCTCGCTGTCGAAGGGCAAGGGCAACAAGCTCACGCTGACGGGTAATCTGGGTGACGTGATGAAGGAGTCGGCCATCCTGGCCCTCGAATATGTGAAGGCCCATGCCGAGACGCTGAACATCGACTACCGTATCTTCGACAACTGGAACATCCATATCCACGTGCCTGAGGGTGCTACGCCGAAAGACGGTCCCTCGGCAGGTATCACCATCGCCACCTCGATCGCCTCTG
>CAMYZK010000182.1 GCA_947303825.1 uncultured Prevotella sp.
ACCGTTAATGGAGCTGAGACAAAATGGAACCTGCGTTATCGCGAGAAAGATACCTATACATCATTCACAGAGGTCAACGGCATCACAACCCATCCATATACGCTCACGAGTCTGACCCCAAATACAGACTATGAGATACAGGTGCAACCGGTCTACGATGACAACAGCACTGGTAGCTGGAGCGAAAAGGGCTATGCCTATATGCTCGACGACAAAGCTATGCCCTCCGAGTTGACGCTAACCAACATGACCACCACAACGGCTACAGTGGCTTGGACAAAGAACGGCGCAGAGTCGAAGTGGAACGTGCGCTATAGGAAGGCTGCCTACTCAGAAGAAGTCTATTTTGACGACTTTGAGAACGGTCTCGGTGCATGGACGGTCTATACTCAGGGCGAAGCACCGCAAACGGACGGATGGCATGTTTACGAGAGCTATAAAGCCCATAGCGGAAGCAAGGTGGCCAGTGCATGGAGCTGGTTTAACAATACCGCCTACAATGCTGACAACTGGCTTGTCACACCGCAGATAGACTTGCAGGGTAGCATCAAATTCTGGGTTCTCACCAACGATGATTGGCCCGACAGGTATGCCGTGCTGCTTTCCACCACAGGTAATGCTATTGACGACTTTACCGTCACACTGAAGGCGATGGCCGCTGGCCCCACCACCGATGAGTGGACAGAGGTAAGCATTGACCTGAGTGCCTACGCAGGACAAAAAGGTTATATAGCCATACACCATCAGTGCAACAACCAAAATTACCTCTTCATCGACGATGCCGGTCTTTATATCAATGAGAGTCCTGCCGGTGAATGGCAATACTTGAAAGCTCCGGTCACAGAACCGTCGTACACCCTTACCAATCTGGCCAAAGGCGCTGAGTATGAAGTGCAGGTGCAGGCCGTCTACGATGACGAGAGCACTGGCGACTGGACTGACAGCTTTACATTCCCAGTGGTTGGCACTGTGCTGTTGGCTGATGATGACAGCGGCAGTTCTCTGAAGAATATAGACATCATTGATGCTCTTGCCGATTTGAACGAGCCAGTTGACATCATGCTCTACGGTCGCAAACTCTACAAAGACGGCGACTGGAACACGCTGTGCCTGCCCTTCAACGTGACTATCAGCGACAGTCCGCTCAATGAAACAGGTGTAACCGTCCGTGAACTGACCACCGCCAGCATCAGCGGCACGACACTGAACCTCACCTTTGGTGCAGAGCAGACCAGCGGCACGCTACAGGCAGGCAAGCCCTACATCATCAAGTGGACGAAAGACACCTCCGCCCCAACCATCGACAATCCGACGTTCACAAACGTCACCGTCGATAAGACCGACCGCAGCTTCGACAGCGGAGTTGTTGACGGTGAGCTGCGCGTACGCTTTCTCGGAACGTACAATGCCAGGACTATTACCGCCGCCGACAAGAGCATCCTCTTCCTTGGTGCAGAGAACCATCTCTACTATCCGCAACCCAGCGGTGGCAAGAATCCCGTCATCGGTGCCTGCCGCGCTTACTTTAAAATAGGCAGCGACGGTACGGGTGCCCGTCAAATCACGGCGTTCAACATCGACTACGGCTGCGAAAACACGCAGGGCATCGTGGAAGCGGAAGCAAATTCCTCACCCTCCTCTATCCACTCTTCTCTTACAGACTGGTACTCCCTTGATGGTCGCAAGCTCGACGGCAAGCCTGCCGTGCATGGAATATATATCCACAGAGGTCACAAGGTCGTAATAAAATAATGTTTGCCCCAATAGCAAAAGGGATAATGTTTGCCCCAATAGCAAAAGGGAAAAAGCAAAAAAACGATAGACCCGCAAGAAGAATCCGCCGAGCCATCCAGAATGATGCGCCCGGCGGATGCCGTTTTTTATAAGTCCTGAATTGTTGTTTATCTGGCTTAACGTGATTACCTCAGTCCACGGTTGTGCAGCGTGGTGTTGAGCAGCAGGAGGTACTTCTTGTATTGTTTCTCGTCGAGCACATAGTGCATGTACCTCACGTCTTTCTTTATAGCCTTCTCTGCCATAGCGTCGCGCTCATCTCCCTTTGCCATCGCAGCCATTGTCATCTCATTGCAGAACTGATGATGTATGTCCTGCACAGCTTCCATCTGGTCCATGTTGAGGTCGAGCACCACTGCAAGCTTTCTCATGTTGACCGACATGTCGTATGCACTCGTGTTCTCCACCTTGTCGTCTCCGTCGTTAGTGGCGTTTGCAATACTCATGACCATCATGGCAGCAATCATCATAACAATCTTTTTCATTTTCTTTTTCCTTTCTTTTCTTTACTCGGAGCCTTCGTTTTCTGTTATCCTTACTTTTTTACTTTTTCTTTTAAATTCTTTACTTCACTCTGGCTCCTACTTTAATAATAATGTGTTATCCTGTGTCGTGGGTTTTTATCCCTTTCGACGGTGCAAAGGTACGGTGATTTTTTATATCTGCAAGCAAAAAACCGCCATTGTGTTCGCAAACAGCGGTTTTGTTGACCCTCGTCAAAGAAATGGGGCTATCGGATAAATATTGCTTTTTATCAAGACAAAAGCTACTCCATCAGCCTCATGGAGAGCTTGGAATCGAAGGCTACAATAAGCTCAATCATATAGCACTTCTCGCCTTCTGGCAGGCATACCGTGGCATGGAAATGGAACCCGTCGGCATTGGTATGGCTGTATGAGATGTCGCCCAGTATTGCCTCTGAGAGAAAGTCTTCGGGTACGTCGGCTGCAAAGTCTTTCTTCATAAAGTTACGGGTAAAGATGCGGTTGTTTCCCTTGAAGAGGCTCAGGTGTATAAGGTTGTCGTAGAAAACCTTCTCCACCGCCACCCCATCGGGAGTATACGTTGTCCTGGTGACACGGTGCCTTGTGGGATTGACGGTGACATACCAGTGATAGCGTTGCGCCCCATACATCACCACAGAGTCGTTGCTAATAGCCTGACTTGTCTTAACAGTCTTCGGCTTCTCTGGCACAGGCTCCGGATCAACGTCCTGCATGCTGTCGTCGCGTTTCTGCAGCTGCACCTGACTACCGGCATGGTTGCGGAACCAGAAGTTGTGTTCTGTCTGCTTGGTGATGGCGTAAGTGTCTGGCCCCAGCTGTATGGAGTCGCCCACAATGCGGAAGTATGCCGGCAGGCTCCCGGCATCTTCAAAGAAGACGGTATCGCCCACGGCCCTCATAAACACCTCCTCGGTCTCGGCATCAAGCCAGGTGCCTTGCAGCATGGCCTTTGCCTCTTTGTTCTCCTGCGGGTCTTCTGCCTTTTCGGGGTTGGCCTTAGGCTTATCCTGTGCGCATGAGAATAGAATGAAAAAAGCGAAGAGAGGAACATAAAGTCTCCCCCACCCTGCAGGAGGGTGCTTGCTGCGGCAAGCCCCCGTTTCCATGACGGGATATGTGGTTACTTTTTTCATTCCATTCATATCGGTTCTATAAACAACAGTTTTCTTATGCTATGACGGTCTGCCTCCCCATGAGGGGTATATGGCAAGACACTATTTACCTATGCAGTGGTACTCGAAGTCGTTCTCTTCAAGTTCCTCAATATCGAAGATGTTTCGTCCGTCAATGACCAAAGGCTGCTTCATGGCCTTCTTTATCACACCCCACGTGGGCAGGCGGAACTCCTTCCATTCTGTAAGCAGCAGCAGGGCATCGGCATCGAGCACGGCATCGTACATGTCTCGGCAGTAGATTACCTTGTCGCCCAGACGCCGGCGGCATTCGTTCATGGCGATGGGGTCGTAGACCCTGACAATGCACCCCGCCTCAAGCAGTTTGGCAATCATTACCAGTGCGGTTGACTCGCGCATGTCGTCGGTCTCGGGTTTGAACGCCAGTCCCCATATAGCTATGGTCTTTCCCTTCAGCGACTCACCCTTCATGGCTTTCTGCAGCTTGTCGAAGAGTATTCCCTTCTGCTTCTCGTTCACCCTCTCTACGGCCTTGAGCACCTCCATGGAATATCCGTTCTGGTCGGCAGTCTTTATCAGGGCCTTCACATCCTTGGGGAAGCAACTGCCGCCATATCCGCATCCGGCATAAAGGAACTTACGCCCTATGCGGGTGTCGGAGCCTATACCTGCGCGTACCATATTAACATCTGCCCCCACACGCTCACAAAGGTTGGCAATGTCGTTCATAAACGATATGCGGGTAGCAAGCATTGAGTTGGCGGCATACTTTGTCATCTCTGCCGAGGGGATGTCCATGAAGATGACACGGAAGTTATTGATGAGGAAAGGCTTGTAGAGACGGGTAAGCAGCTTCTTTGCCTTCTCGCTGTCTACGCCCACCACCACGCGGTCGGGACTCATAAAGTCTTTGATGGCGTTACCCTCCTTGAGGAATTCGGGGTTGGAAGCCACATCAAACGGCACGCTCACGCCTCTTTTCTTTAGCTCCTCCTCAATGGCATCGTGAACTTTTCGGGCTGTTCCCACAGGTACCGTCGACTTTGTCACCACCACAATATATTTATTAATGTTCTGGCCGATGGTTCTTGCCACCTGCAGCACATACTTCAGGTCGGCAGACCCGTCTTCATCGGGAGGTGTGCCCACTGCCGAGAAGACTATGTCCTGCTCGTTGATAACCGAAGCCAGATCGGTGGTGAACTTCAGACGGCCAGCGGCCACGTTCTTACGTACCATCTCGTCCAGACCCGGCTCGTAGATGGGTATCTCACCTTTCTGCAGACGTTCTATCTTCTGAGCATCCACATCAACACACGTCACGTTGACACCTGTCTCGGCAAAGCACGTGCCCGAGACCAGTCCTACATATCCTGTTCCTACTATTGCTATGTTCATAATATAATTAATGTATCATTCTCTCAATTCCTCATTCTTCACTCTTCATTCTTCACTCTTAACTCAAAAGAGCCATGCATCTTTGAACAAGGGCAGACGCAGGTCTTTCTCACTTGTCTGCACCTCAGAGATACTCTTCGGCCATGCTATGCCCAGCTGCGGGTCGTCCCACCTGATGCCCGCCTCTGCCTGCGGTGCATATACGTTGTCTACCTTGTATGTGAAGACCGCCTCATCGCTCAGCACCATGAATCCGTGTGCAAACCCTCTTGGTATAAACAGTTGATGCTTGTTCTCACCGCTCAACTCCACCATGACATGGCGGCCAAAGGTAGGCGAGGAGCGGCGTATGTCTACCGCCACATCGAGCACCACACCTTTTATTACCCGTACCAGCTTGGCCTGACTCCACTCGCCTTTCTGGTAGTGCAGGCCGCGAAGCACTCCCCGCGACGACTGCGACTCGTTGTCCTGTATGAAGTGTACTGGCCCCACATGCTCCTGAAACTCAGCCTCCTTCCATGTCTCCACGAAATATCCGCGAGCATCACAGAACACCCTTGGCACTATGATGTATACTCCCTCAATATCTGTTTTTCTGTATTCCATTCCTTATCTTTTATCAGGGGTTCTTGCGTCCCTTCGGTTCTTTTAGTCGCTACGCTTTGTAAAAGCGGCAGAGCCGAGCGGCAAGCGGCAGAGCCGAGCGTCACCCCTGCCTGTGGTCTGAACGCCCCTTCGGGGCTACTGAAGAAAAGTCTCTCCGCTCGGCTTCGCCGCTTGGCTCGTCCAAGAACTCTTAACTCTTAACTCTCAACTCTTAACTCTTAACTCTTAACTCTTAACTCT
>CAMYZK010000183.1 GCA_947303825.1 uncultured Prevotella sp.
ACTCTTCATTCTTCACTCTTCATTCTTCACTCTTCATTCTTCACTCTTCACTCTTAACTCTTCACTCTTCACTCTTAACTCCCTCAATATCCATTGGTGCCAAACTCGTCGGAGTTGACAATCTGGTCGAGGAACTCCTGCGGGATGGGCCTCACGAGGTGTTTGGGCTGGAAGGAGGTGATGAAGGGGTTCTTGCCTTCTGTTCCCAGATACTCCTGCGACAGGCGTCCGGTGCGTTTCAGGTCGTACCACCGCCACTGCTCGCCGCACAGATCGCGCGCGCGTTCCTTTAATATAAAGTCTATGGTAAGGCTCTCGGGCCCCACCTCCATCTCGGCAGCCCTGGTGCTCAGGGCGGCGTGGCGGCGCACGGCATTGAGCAGCTCCAGCCCCTCCGTCTGGTGCTGTCCGCTGATGACGGCAGCCTCTGCAGCAAGGAGGTAGATGTCTGTAAGGCGTATGATGGCAATGTCCTGCTCGCACTCCTGGTTGCTGTGCAGGTACTTCACGCATGAGAACTTCTTCAGCGACGGCCACAGGTTGCGCAGGTTGGCATCCTTGGCCAGTCCGCCTATGCGCTTCGTAGGCCCGTCGCCCACCTTGTCCAGATAGCCGTTAGGACCGGCGGCAAGGAACTTCTGCTGTGCGCACCATGCCGAGTCGAGGTCCCAGTTGGGGGTGAAACACCCCATGGCAGCTGTCGAGGCGGCATCGTTGTCGTCCATCTCAAAGACGGCGTCGGTGGCACTGCCGTTGTCGGAGTAGAAGTTAAAGCCCGTGCCACGCAGGTCGAGGGCTGTCTTCACGTTGCCCTTGATGGTGTAGTTAGACGGCCGTCGGGTGTTGTAGAGCGAGACGTCCTTGCCATACTTTGCCCAGTTGCTCTTCGAGACGACATGCGAGGCAGTGCCTATGTAGTAACGGAAGTAGAAAGAGTCGCTGAAGCGCGTGTCGGGGGTATCCTCACGCGGGTCGAAGCACTGCTGCAGCAGGTAGAGCGTAGGCCGCCACACGGTGGCGTTGGCACGGCCGTAGCGCCAGCCGGTGGCACTCACACCGAAGTCCTGTGCAGCACTGCCTATAGCCATCTCATAGTACTGACGGGTGCGTCCACGGTTCCACCACTCCGGGTTGTAGCCGTCCTGATGGTTCACAGCCTCTACGAAGATGTTCTCCTGGTTCTGCTTGTTGTTGTCGGGCAGCCAGTACTTCGTGCTTCCGCTCTGCTTGTCGTCGCTCTGGTACAGCTGCCGTGCGGCAATGACCTGCTGTGCTGCCTGCCATGCCGAGTCGGCATACAGCTTACGCTCGCTGGAGCCCTCGGCATAGAGGCGTGTGCGCTGCAGGTAGGCCTTTGCCAGCATGGCCTGTGCCGCCGTGCGGTCGGCACGTCCACGGTCGGCCTGCTTCTCGGGCAGACGGCTGGCAGCCTCCTTGAGGTCGCTGATGACGAGGTCGTAGAACTCCTGCTCGGAGGAGCGAATGCCTCGTCCGTTGCCGGCACCGCTCTCTACGATGCTGGTACGGTTGAGCATCACCCCTCCCCACTGCTCCACGATGTTCCAGTTGGCGAAGGCCCTCAGGAAGTAGGCCTCGCCAATGCTGGCGCGGGCGGCACTGTCGCCCTGCCAGTACTGCTGGTAGCAGTAGATGGCCGAGTTGGTGTAGGCCACGGTGGCATAGAGGCCCGTCCACACCTTGCGCAGCACGCCGGTAGAGGTGTTGAGGTTGTTGTTATAGTTGGTCAGCTCGCCGTGGCTGCCGTCGCGCCCGCCGTTCATCCACAGGTCGGTGCCCATCTCCAGCAGGTCTATGCCGTCCATCTTGCCGTAGAGGTAGTAGATGTTCTCATAGCACGCATCGATAAGCCCCTGGAAACCCACCGGCGACTGGTAGGCTATCTCCTGGTCGAGGGTGTTGTAGTTGTCCTCGTCGAGCGAGCAGGAGGAGAGCGCTACGCTAAATGATAAATGAAAAATGATAAATGATAAAGCTGCGCACAAACCTTTCACCAAATTCTTATATGTCTTGTCGGTTATCATTATATTGTTTATTTAATATTGTCTGAAATTTTAGTCTAAAGCCTAATCGTCAAAATGTCTAATCGTCTAAAAGTCAGAACGAGACGTTGACACCAAAGACAAGCGTCTTGTACAGCGGGAACTGGTCGGTAGGATTCTCCGGGTCCATACCCTTCAGCAGCTTGTGCTCCTTAGATATGATCAGCGGGTTGGTGATGGTGCCATAGATGCGTGCATTGGTCATGCCCACCCTCTTCAGCAGCTTGTGAGGCAGTGTGTAGCCCAGGGTGATGTTCTTCACCTTTATGAAGCTGGTGTTCACATAGCTCAGTGCCGTGAGGTCGTCGGTAGAGTTACCCTCGAAGGGACTGGGATAGGCGTTCGTAGCGTTTGTCGGTGTCCAGTAGTCGTAGGTCTCCGGCTGGTTGGTGCTGTTCACACGCGACAGCAGGTTTCCCTGTGCCATCTGTCCCCAGCGCACCTGCATCATGATGCTGAGGTCGAAGCCGTTCCAGGTGAACTGGTTCTGGAAGCCCAGCGTCCAGTCGGGCGTCTCCTTGCCTATTATCTGACGGTCGGTCTGCTGGCTCATGGTGTATGTGCTGTTGGCGGTGTAGTAGTTGTGCGTACCGTCCTCGTTGTCTTCCGACGGGCGGTAGTAGGCTCCCTTGCGTGTGCCTACCTCGTTGCCGTCGGCATCCACCTCAATATAGGTGTAGTCGGGGTCGTAGACCATACCTGGCACGTCGAGCTTCACCTGTCCGGGCTTCTTGCCGAAGCAGGCTGCCTGGTCGGCCTCGTCGCTCTGCCAGATGCCCAGCTTCTTATAGTAGTAGAACGGGCGCGTGGCCTCGCCCAGGAAGATGTTCTCGCTGACGAGCGACTTCACCACCTCCTCGTTCTCGCCTACGTTTATCTCCTTCAGCTCTTCCTTGTTGGTAGAGAAGGTCACCGTCGATGTCCAGGTGAACTTGCTGTTCACTATGTTGCGGCTGTTCACCGTAAGCTCGGCTCCACGGTTGCGTATGCGTGCAATGTTCGACACCATGACGTAAGGCAGCTGTGCCGTGTACGAGCCGATGCCCGTGGGCAGCCGACGGGTGTAGAGCACTCCCTTCGTGTCGGTGTCGTAGAACTCAATGGAGCCGTCGATGCGTCCGCCCAGGAATCCATAGTCCAGGCCTATGTTCCAGTTGTACGACTTCTCCCATGTCAGGTCGTGGTTGGCCACGGTCTGCGTGAGCTTATAGAGCAGGGCATCTTTCTCGCCCAGCGTGACATGCGTTGCCGACACCTCCACGCCCTGCAGCGACGAGTAGGCCTTGATGTTGGCATTGCCGGTAACACCGTAGCCCACGCGCAGCTTCAGGTTGCTCACCCACTTGGCCTGCTGCATGAACGGCTCGTCGCTGATGCGCCATCCGGCACTGACGGCAGGGAAGGCACACCACCGCTTGTCCTTATAGAGCTGTGAGGCACCGTCCCAGCGCACCGAGCCTTGCAGCAGGTAGCGGCCCATGAAGCTATAGCTGGCACGTAGGGCATAGCTCATCTTCGATGTCTCGCTGAAGGCGGTGGTCACCTTCTGGTTGTCGCCGGCCTGCAGGTTGTAATACTTGAACTGGTCGAAGCCTATCTCCTCGCTGGTGCCGCCGCCGCTCTCATGGTGGCTCTGCCCGTATTCGGTGACGGCGGTGAGGGTGACGTCATGCTCCTCGGCAGGCTTGAACTTGTAGGTCAGCACGTTCTGCCAGGTGTAGCCCCAGCCGTTGCCGGTGCTGTATTCGGCCGAGCGCTGGTTGGGGGTCTGCGTGCCCACCAGCTCCTGATAGGTGTCCATTCCGTCCCACTTGCCGTGGCGTGAGAACGATGCCGAGGCGTTGAGCAGCGAGCGCAGCGACAGCCCCTTCAGCGGTGTCAGCTCTATGTAGGGTGCCACGGTGAGGCTGAACGAGCGGGAGTTCGACTCGTAGGCGTAGGGCACATCGTCGGCCATTATATTAATGTACGAGTCCATACCTTCTATGGGGTGTATGCGCAGCGACCCGTCGTCGTTCCACACCTGTCCCAGCGGTATCTGGTTGAGCACACGGCTAAGGCGTGAGTTGCGGTTGTCGCGGTTCTTGTAGGCCACGGTAGACTGGAAACCGAGCTTCAGCATGCGGTTCACCTGATAGTTGGAACCGGCACGGAACGAGAGCATCTGGGCCTTGTCCTTGCGGTAGAGTCCCTTCTCACGCTGGTAGCCCAGGCTCATGTACGACTGTCCCCTGTCCGTTCCTCCGCGTGCGCTAATGTTATAGTTCTCCTGCACGCCGGTCTGCAGCAGCTCGTCGCGCCAGTTCACCCACTGTCCGCTGTTGTAGGCATCCATGGCGTTGCCCGAGTTCTGCAGCTTGTCGAGCAGGGCGATGTTGACAATGTCGGCCTCGTCGCTCTCCTGGTAGCGGCTGCTGTTGCGGTAGCCCTCCACCACGAAGTCCACCCATTTCTGTCCTGTCAGCGTGCTGGGATAGGAGGGGAAGGCGTTGATGCCCACGTAGGCGTTGAAGTCTACCTGTGTCTTGCCCTTCACGCCCTGGCGGGTGGTGACAATGATGACACCGTTGGCACCCTCGGCACCGTAGATGGCCGTCGACGAGGCATCCTTCAACACCTCTATCGACTCAATGTCGTTGGGGTTGAGGTTGTCAATGCTCCCTGGCACGCCATCGACGATGAAGAGCGGCGAGCAGTCGGACACCCATTCGCCGCTAGGCGACTTCAGCGAGCGGTAGCCTCTCAGCAGCAGCGTCGGCGAGGAGCCGGCGGCACCGCTGGTACGGGTGATGTCGAGGCCGGCCACCTTTCCTGCCAGACCCTCCATGGCGTTCATCACGGGCGACAGCTTGATGTCGGCCTCCTTGACCTGGGAGATGGCTCCCAGGGCATCGCGCTTGCGCACGGTGCCATAGCCAATGACAAGCACCTCGTCCATGGCCTTCGTGTCGGGCTTCATCTGCACCTGCAACACAGCACCGGCACGCCCCTGGACGGTCATCGGCAGATAGCCCACATAGCTCAGCTCTATCGGCTGGCGGTCGCCGGCAGGCAGCACGAAGTCGCCGTTAAGGTCGGTGACGGTGCCTGCCGAGCTGCCTTTCAGCTTCACGGTGACACCTATCATGGGTTCGCCGCGCTCGTCGACAACCTTTCCCCTCACCTCTTTCTGCTGCTGCAGCTCTGCCGGAAGGGGTGCACTGGCCAAGGCTGGCAACGGCATCGCAACAGTGAGTGCCGCAACAGCCATAGCCACCGAGCACATCTTCATCACCAACAAAGAATGTCTTCTGTTTTCTCTGATTAGCATAATAAGTTTGTTTTTAGTACGTTCACATTCTTGAGTGCAAAGTTACTTCGCATTTTCTACGATGCAAAGTTACAAAAAAATATTTCAAACCGAGTGGAAATTAAAATATTTTTGGTGGAAAATTATTCCATACTGCCCATTACGTGCGATGGCCCCCCCCCTGTACAACAGAAGACAGGCAGAGAAATTGTTCCTCTGCCTGTTTGTCTTCAATGTTAAAGTCTTAACTCCTAACACAGGGGTTCTTGCGTCCCTTCGGTAGCAAGCGGCAAAGCCGAGCGTCACCCCT
>CAMYZK010000184.1 GCA_947303825.1 uncultured Prevotella sp.
AAAACGGCTGGTATAATGCCGGGCTCTTCGACAACGAGACGGGGCGTGCGCTGCCTGCCCTCTATGAAATGAAGAACTTCAAATAGGGCATTATGGCTGGCCACGACAGTGTGATAAAGTCGTATCTGCGCTATCTCAAGCTGCAGCGCAGCATGTCGCCAAACACCATTGATGCCTATAGCCGTGATGTGGGCAAGCTCCTTACATGGCTGGAGACAGAGCAGAAAAAGCTTGCCGATGTTACCCTATCCGACCTGCAGTCGTTTGCAGCGGGGCTGCACGATATTGGCATTGGCCCCACCTCGCAGTGCAGGATACTGAGTGGGGTGAGGTCGCTGTTCCACTTCATGGTGCTCGACGGATATATAGAGCAAGACCCTTCGGAACTTCTTGAAAGCCCTGTGCTGGGACAGCATCTGCCAGAGTTCCTCACGCCACAGGAGGTAGACCAGCTGGAGGACTCCATAGACCTGAGCGTGCCGGAGGGACACCGCAACCGTGCTATCATAGAAGTGCTCTTCTCATGCGGCCTGCGTGTGTCAGAGCTGGTGACACTGACATGGAGCCAGCTCTATGCCGACGAGAAGTTCCTACGCATCAAAGGCAAGGGGTCGAAAGAGAGGCTGGTGCCCATCTCCGACAGAGCGTTGCATGAGATAGACAACTACATGCCCTGGCGTAACAGCCTGAAGATAAAACCCGGCGAAAAAGACTACATCTTCCTCAACCGACGAGGGGCTCACCTCACCCGAACCATGATTCTTATCATGCTAAAGAGGCAGGCGTTACAAGCTGGTATAACAAAGACCATATCTCCCCATACGCTGCGCCATTCGTTTGCTACAGCACTACTGGAGGGCGGAGCCGACCTCAGGGTCATTCAGGCACTGCTGGGCCATGAGTCGATAGGGACCACAGAGATATATACACACATATCCATGCAGACGCTGCGCAAAGAGATACTCGCCCATCACCCAAGAAATATCCATAATGGGTGCAGATGACACTTGTTGGTGTCTGTTTCCTTTGATTTATGTCAACAATTTGTTGATTCATAACTTTTTCCGTGCAAAAAGTTTTGAACTGTAAGGAAAAAGCTGTACCTTTGCAACGTGTTTTTCATAGTATTAGATTTAAGGTTAACAAAGGTTGGGTCACAGCGGTGACCCTTTTTTTATTTCTATGAGGCAGCGAGGTGGGTTGCTGCATCATTGGGAAAGGGGCACCTCTGGAAGAAGCACCCCTTTTCGTGTTTTTTACTTTTCGTTACGCTTGGTAGCGTTGCCCATTATAGCAGGCTGCTATTTCCTGATGGGATATTTCAGTGTAAGGAGAATGATGATACCGGCAATAATGGCGGGGAAGATAGAGAAGATGAGCCATATCATTGACTTTACCGACTCCATGTCGGTTATCGTGATGATTGTCTCGCCCGTCCCTGGGTCGGTGCCCGACACGAAGCCGGCGGCGCCGAGAAGCATGGCGACGAGCGAGCCGCTGATGGCAGTGCCGAACTTCTGTGCCATGGTGCCGCTGGAGAAGATAAGTCCGGTGCTCGAAGTACCGTTCTTCTCGGTGGCGTAGTCGGCAACATCGGCATACATCGACCAGAGCAGGGGTGAGTAGAGGCCTATACCCACGCTGGTGAGTATGACGATGGCAACAAGCAGCCAGATGGCCGACGGGTCGCGTGGCATGAAGAAGAAGAGCACGGAGAAGAAGGCGCAGATGGCTGCTGACAGCATGAAGGCCTTGCGCTTTGAGCCAACCATCTTGGTGAACTTCGGCGACAGACCTCCGAAGACCATACAGGTGGCCTCTCCAAACATCATGAATACCGTGTAGTTGATGATGAGTCCGCCCATGGTAATCTCCTTACCCAGTATGTAGTCGAACATATAGGCTGCCACGGCATAGCGGAAACCGTTGAAGAAGTTGGTGCAGATGCCAATGAGGGTGAGGTATACCCAAGGCTTGTTCTTGAAGAGGTCGGCGAAGGGGCGGAAGGAGAACTTCTCTGCTCGTACGGGCTTCAGACGCTCCTTCGTCATCAGTCCGCAGGCCAGTGTTCCTGCAGCGGCGAGCACTCCGAAGAAGACTCCCAGCACTGCATACTGGTGCTGCTCCGAGCCACCCACCATCTTCTGCAGGTAGGGGAAGGAAAGCAGGGTGATGAAGCCCATGGCGTAGGCTCCTACCATGCGGAAAGCCGAGAACTGGTTCTTCTCGTTGTCGTCGTCGGTCATCACGCCCAGCAGCGAGCCGTAGGGCACGTTGACAGCGGTGTAGCAGGCCATCATCAACAGATAGAGCGAATAGGCGTAGATGCGCTTTGCCGTATACGACTCAAACCCCGGCGTGTAGAGCAGCAGGGCGAAGATAAGGCCAAAGGGTATGGCTCCGTAGATGAGCCACGGACGGTAGGTGCCCCATTTCGACTGGGTGCGGTCGGCCAGCGAACCCATCAGTGGGTCGGTGACAACATCGAAGAGACGGGCAATGAGCATCAGCAATGCGGTGTCGGCCACGGTGAGGCCAAAGATGCTGGTGAAAAACACAGGAAAGGCGATAGACATCACTTTCCAGGTGATGCCGCCGGCAGCTGCGTCGCCAAGGGCGTAGCCTATTTTTTCAAAGAGACTCACCCCCGACCCCTCCCTCTGAGGGAGGGGAGCAGATTGTTTTGCTGATGTGTTACTTGTTGTATTCATTTCAAGCTATTTTTAATTTGGTTTATTACATTGTCTATTTCATATAGAACCTCCTCATTGGCGAACCGTAATATATGGAATCCCATTCTTTCAAGGTCTTGCTCTCTTAGCAAGTCATTTTCCTTCTGACGTGGCTCAGAATGGTAACCACCATCTACTTCTATCACAAGACCACCTTCTCGAGAAACAAAGTCTACAATGTAATCACCAACGATGTGCTGTCGAAGGAACTTAATTCCTAATACTCCATTTCTCAATTGTTCCCATAGCACTTGCTCCGCAACGGTTGCATTCTTACGATTCTCTCTTGCAAAGTCCCTTAATAGACCATACATGTCAGGTCTTGCCGTTCTATAATCCATTGCAGGTCTATCTTTCTCCCCTCCCTCTAGGGAGGGGCTGGGGGTGGGTCCTTTTGTTTCTTTTGATTAGCTGCTTGATAGTTTCCACGCTGGCGGCAGTTGTATAGCCGTCTTCCGGCGTGTTCATGCAGTAGTCTGTGAGGCGGTCTATGGTCGATGTAGCCACATGCATGCGTGTGTCGGCCGAGGCGTAGTAGATGAACACACGTCCGTCGGGGTCGGCAATCCAGCCATTGGCGAAGGCCACGTTCATCACATCGCCAAGGTATTCGCTGCCTTCGGGCACGAGGAAGAAGCCGCCGGGCCGGGCAATGACTAGCGTAGGGTCGTCGAGCGCCGTCATGTACATATATAATACATAGCGCAGACCGTCGGCTGTTGCCCGCACTCCGTGTGCCAGGTGCAGCCATCCCTTCGGGGTCTTTATAGGGTGTGGTCCCTCGCCGTTCTTTACCTCGGTAATGGTGTGGTACTTCCGTTCGTAGATAATCTTCTCCTCCTTCACCTCGGCGTGTGTGATGTCGTCTACCAGTGCCCAGCCTATTCCGCCGCCGCTGCCGGTGTCTATGAACCCGTCTTGCGGACGTGTATAGAACGCATATTTGCCGTCTACAAACTCCGGGTGCAGCACCACGTTGCGCTGCTGGCTCCTGGATACAAGGTCGGGCAGACGCTCCCAGTTCACCAGGTCTTTGGTGCGTGCAATGCCGGCAGTAGCCGTGGCGGCGCTGAGGTTGCCGGGCTGCGAGTCATCGTGGCGCTCGGCGCAGAACACTCCGTAAATCCAGCCGTCTTCATGGCGTGTGAGGCGCATGTCGTAGATGTTGGTTGCGGGGTCGTCGGTGTCGGGCATGGTGATAGGCTCCGGCCAGAAGCGGAAGTTGTCTATTCCGTTGGGACTCTCAGCCACGGCGAAGAACGACTTGCGGTCGGCACCCTCCACCCGCACCACTAATACATATTTATCTCCCCATTTCATTGCTCCGCTGTTCAGTGTGGCATTCATCATGATGCGTTGCATGAGGTATGGGTTGTCTTTCTCGCAGAAGTCGTAGCGCCACTCCAGCGGTGTGTGTTCTGCGGTGAGAATGGGATTCTCATACTTCTCGTAGATGCCGTTTCCCCATTGCTTGGGGGTGTTCTTGCGGTTGAGCAGCTCCTCGTGGTGTTCGCGCAGTACTGCCACTTTCTTTTCAAACTCGGTCATATCTTCTATTTGTGTTGTTTGTTTTTTCCGGACTTTCCGGATTTTCCGGATTTTCCGGTTTTTCCGGATTTTCCGGGCTTTCCGGATATTCCGGTTTTTCAGGGCTTTCCGGTTTATACTGTAACCCCCAGCCCTTTAAGCATTTCTTTCAGATGGGCGTTCTCCTTGCGCAGAGCATCTATCTCTGCCGCCTGCTGCTCTATGGTTTGCCGCTGTGTCTCACGCTGCCCCAGCCGAGCTGCTGTCATACGCTCGCGGATGCCGCCCTCCATAGTAAACTCGCGGTCTTTCCTTTCTATGTACTTTGTCATTGCTTTATCCACCTGATGGCATAGACAGATTGCCATATTGGCCAGTTCTTCATCGTTCATACGTTCCGTCAGAAGACGGTAGTCTTCCCATGCGGTGTGTTCTTTGCAGAAGCGGTGCAGGTCGTCGAAGCGTTTGTTTTGTCCAAACCATTCCTTCATACCTTTGCGCTTCAGGTAGTCTAGGTAGTCTTCCTGAAGTTCCTTGTTACTGCCACGGGCTATGCCCAGCAATTTCAGTTCCGTCTCGGTTGATGTCTGGCCATCGGTGCTGCCTTCAGCAATATTCTGTTTAGTACTGCGTGCCGCCTGCACCATCTGGTCTACAGTGCGGTCGCCATATTGTGGCAGGTAGCGTCGACAAAACACTTGCGTAAGCTGATATAACACGTCGCTGCGCTGGTAGAAACGCAGTTCAGTATAAACCACAGCTTTGCGCATCACGCTGGCAGTGCCGTCAGTGTAGTGTTGTATATGAGGGTGTTTGATGGTTGAGGAGTCGGTCATCAGGTCTGTAAAGTCGTTGATGTCGGTATCCTATTTTGCAATGTCTTTCAGGAACAGTACGTTCTTGGCATCGTATAGCTGCTTGTAGTCGTCGGCGCAGGGCAGCCCGGGAGCCGGTCCGAAGTACTCCTTAGCATAGTTGCGCCACAGCAGGAAGTAGCTTATCTTGTATCGGTCCATCACGGGCTTCAGCACACGCGTCCACCAAGTGGCATCGGGCATGTTCTTCAGTCCGCACTCGGTGAGTGCCAGCAGCTTGCCGTTCTTCTCGGCAAAGGCAGAGAGGAAGTCCAGGTCGGCGGTGACGGCGGTGCGGAAGTCCTCTTCGGTGCCCCACTGATAGGCATCCTCGCCAATGAGCGTCACACGGTCGTTGCCGGGATAGCGTTTCAGGAAGCGTTCCTCGGTCCACTTGCCGTCCAGGTTGGGCGAGTAGCTCCACAGCAGGTTGTCCAGTCCGCGCATCGCCAGTTCGTCCTGCAGCAAGGCCCACAAGCCGTGGAACTCATTATCCTTGCACAATGCCTGTCCCCACC
>CAMYZK010000185.1 GCA_947303825.1 uncultured Prevotella sp.
TATCGTATGCTGCCTATTTTAACCCTCAGCGTACGGTTGTCGGTCTTTACGAATATCGTATCGTCGGTGGTGGCAGCATCGCTGCTGCCCAGTACGTCGTGCGAAGGCTGTGAAGCAAGATGCTCATGCATGAGGTCGTACTGGTTTTTCACCTTAAGCGCAGCCCGTTGGAAGTCTTGCATGCCGAAAGGTTTCAGCAGATAGTCGAGGGCATTGACGCGGTAGCCCTCCAGTGCATACTCTGAATAGGCTGTAGTGAAGACAATGAGCGGTGGAGCCGACAGCGAACGTACAAAGTCCATGCCGTTGAGGTCGGGCATGTTAATGTCGCAGAACACTGCATCGACAATTTCCTGTTCCATTATCTGACGAGCCTCAAGAGCACTGGCACATGATGCACAGAGATCAAAGAATGGAATCTTTCTTATATAGGCAGAAAGCTGCTGCAGAGCAAATGGCTCATCGTCTATTGCTAGTACTCGTATCACGATTATTTGAGTTTATAAGTTCTTGAGTTCTTGAGTCTGTGAATTTATAAGTTTTGTCGTTCATCGTTCAAAGCGGAAGAGTCAGCTTGATATTGTATGTTTCAGTGTCTTCTTTTATACTGAGTGAGTACCTGTCTCCATAGATAAGGTCCAGTCTCTGCCTGACGTTTTTCAGGCCCACCCCACCCTGGCTGTCCTGCTCTTTAGGTGACTTGCTGTTGCTGCATGTAAAAAGAAGCTTTTCGTCATCAGTGCCTGCATATATCTTAATAAATGAGTTGTGTTGATAGCTTACGCCGTGCTTGAAGGCATTCTCTACAAAGGTGATAAGCACCAAGGGAGGTATCTGTGCACCAGATGGAACGTCATCTGGTATTTCAACGTTTATCGTCACCTTCTGGCTCACCCTCATACGCATCAGCTCAACATACTGTGAGGTGAATGCCAGCTCGCTGGTCAGCGGTACTGTCTGCCTGGCTCCTTCGTAGAGCACAAACCGCATTATCTTTGACAGGCCAATGATACTTTCTTTGGCCTTCTCTGCGTCAATATCAACCAATGCATGGATATTGTTCAGCGTGTTCATCAGGAAATGTGGGTTTATCTGATAACGCAGATACTGCAGCTGCTGCTCCAGATTCTGCTTCTCAAGCATAGCCAAGCGCTGGTGGTCTTTCCTGTGACGGAAATAAAGCTTGACACCAATGTTCATGCCCAGCATGAGAACAAGAATGATGAGAGCCACCAAGTCGCGCTCGCCAAGGATGATGGGCGGGGGACTTTCATTCTTTTTATCTTCCATATGAGGAGGGGGGACCTGCCCATGATTCCTGTTGGCATGAGATGCGCCATGAAAGCCAGGTGGAACCTCGTCGCCGTTCCATTGTGGGGGAATCTCGTCGCCATCAATGTCGGGGGGAACCTCATTGCCATCCCACAGTGGCGGTCGATGGTCTTTGTCCAAAGGCTTATGTCCCTTGTCAGGATGATGCTTGTCCCCGAAAGCAGCAATCGGCCTACCTCCGATATCGGCTGGGCGCTGACTGCACTGCACAACAATAAACAGTGCAAGAAGCAATGCCGACAAAGAGAAGTATACCCACTTGCGTTGCTTTTCTACCAGCAAAGGTAAGAGAAGAAAGTTGTGAACGAGAAAGACAACGAAGAAGACTGCCATCTTGCGCCATACAAACAGCACTTCTGTCCATCGAAACGACAGGTTGTCGTCTTGCGCAACACTGATGTATTGGCTCAGTACCGGTGCGAGAAACATCACCGTCCACAGCAGTGAATATACAAGCAGTTCCTGCCTGTTGAGTCTCTCGTTCAACATATCTGTCTGGGGTTACCTTACAACTTTCTTGATGACCTTGTAGCCCTGGCGCACCAGGTAGATGCCGCTACGCATGGGTTGAGCCACGCGATGTCCCCGAATATCGTAATATATGCCCTCGGTTGTATTGGCCTTAACCTCCTCAATGTCCGAATACTCTTCTGTGTCGGCAGCAGAGAAGTTACGTGTTCCCCCGCTGGTTGTGATACTTCCGTCGGCCTTAACAGCCTTTCCGCCATATCCGCTTATTGTCAGCGCGCCGCCCGTCATATAGAAATTGCCGGTGTCCTCGTCTTCATGCCCAGTGGTTATACCTGTTGAGGTATTGCCATCCAGTTCCACCTGGATGCCGTCGTCGTCAACTCCACTGATTTTCACCGTACCGCTCTCCATTAAGAAGTACTCCTTGCAATGAATGCCATCCTTAACAGCCGACGTGATGTTTAGTGTAAGGTTCTTCACCTCTACATATTCCTTGCTGTATACGGCATGCCTTGACTTCCCCACCACATTAAGGGTGCCTTTGCCCTTAAACTTGATGTGCCCCTTGCAGTGCAGGCAGCCGTTGTAAGTGTCGTTGGCAGCGTCGGTAATAGTGTTGGTAGTGCCTTTCTTTGCACTCACCGTGGCCCGCTTGCCGTTCTGTATGTTTATGGCAGGCCCCGACGGGTTAGTTATGGTAAGGCCGTTAAGCTCCACTGTACACTTATAGCTGCCCTCCAGATAGAACTCTCCATCGGTAGTGGTCCCCGAAAGCACGTAGATAATCTCGCCGTCTTCATTGTCGTAGTCGGCATCAACACCTGCGAAGGTAGCACTCTGCACCAGCTTGACATGCGACGAGGTTCCGCTGCTCACGGTCACATAGCTGCTGATGTTCGATGCCATGGTGATAGTGACCTGCTGGCCGCTATATCTAATCTCAACCGTATTTTTGTCAATAGCCAGTGCACTGGAGGCAGTGAAAAGAGATAATGTAATAAGTAGTAGATGTTTTTTCATTCGTTTCTATTATAAAATACAATGCAAAGATACAAAGAAAACAAAGAACAGGGCAAAAGCGTTCAGCGAATGCCCCATTCTCTTAAGTGAAAACTACTTGCCCAAGCCAGGGATTTTGTTTTTCACTGCATCGGGGATTTTGTCCTTGATGCCGTCGGGCACTTTATCCAGCAATCCTGCAATGTCAACACCGGCAATATCCTTAAAGAACTTTGAGGGGTCGCTGTCGGCTATGGTCGACACAAGTGCTGACACCTCCTTGTTGCCGCCCACCAGCTTCTCCACCTTGTCCTTGTTGGCCTTGAGGAACTCCTGTGCGCTGGCAAGATACTTCTTTGCCTGGGCAGGGTCTTTGGTCACCAGGTCCTTCAACTTCTCTATGATGGCCGAGATGCGTGCCTTGAAGGTCTCCACCTTTCCACCATTGACATCTTTCTCCAGAGCATTCGCCACCTTGTCGGCATCGGCAGGAGCCTCTACCACCTGGTCAGCCTCGCCAGGGGCAGCCTGAATCTCATTACTCTTGCCATTGCAAGAAGCAAGAACAACGGCAGCAAAAGCCATCATTGCAAAAATCACTTTTTTCATAATGTAAACAGTTTAAATTAATAAATGAATATACACAATTCGTTGGCAAAATTAAACAATTAAGTTGACATCAGCAAAAAAAAATGAAGAATCATTTGGCTGTTATGAAAATAATTACTATTTTTGCCACATATTACAACTAAACACACAAGTAAGCAGTATGATTTATAACACGGCAAAGACGCGTGTCGTAGGAGTAAACATAAGTACTGAAGACACCACATTCGCCATAGTAGACATCAGAGGAAACATCATTGCACAGGATGCCTTTCATACATACGAGCACCCCAATATCACCGACTATGTAACCTATCTCAGTGAACGTCTAGTAGAACTAATGGAAGCCAACGGAGGGTACGACACCATACGCTCTGTGGGTGTCGGTGTGCTTAGCGGCAATTTCGTCAAGGGATGTATAGAGCATTCGCCAAGTCTTCCATGGAAGGGCGAAGTACCCCTCTCGTCACTGCTTCGCGACAGGCTTGGCATGGCTGTTGCCGTGGGAAACAATGCCCATGCAAGAGCTATGGGCGAATATGTGTTTGGTAGTGCCCACGGCTTTCGAGACTTTATTGTAGTAACAATGGCAGCCGGCCTGGGTAGCTGCATCTTCTCCAACGGAAGTCCACATCTGGGCAACGAAGGGTTTGCAGGCGAGATAGGCCATGTGTGCGTCAACCCTAATGGACGGCATTGCGGCTGCGGAGGCATAGGATGTCTGGAGACCTACTGTTCGGAGAAAGGCATAATAGAGACAGCTCAGAAACTGATGAACTCAAGCAACAAGCCTTCACTGATGCGCGATTATGAGAAACTCACTCCGAAAATCATTTCCGGATGCTGCGACAAAGGCGATGAGATGGCCATAGAAGTGTACGCCCGCACAGGAAGGATGCTTGGACTGGGCATGGCCAACTACGCCTCGGTTATCAATCCGGAAGCTATCATCTTCACCGGAGGAATAACGCGTGCAGGGCACTGGCTCTTCGACCCGGCACAGGAAGTGTTCGAGGAAAACGTGTTCCAGAACATGCGGGGGAAAGTCAAGTTCCTCACCTCTACGCTCACCGATATTGAACGCAATGTGCTTGGTGCCAGCGTTCTTGCATGGAAGGTAAAAGAGTATTCATTATTTAAATAACATTCAGAAATGGCCTTGACAGAGTCTTCGGTAAAGAGCCGCGTCATTGGCGTGGATATAAGCATTGGTCGTACCAACTACGCAATAGTAGATGTTCGCGGCAACATCATAGCACGCGATGAATTTGACACAACCGACATCATCAACGTAGGAAAATATGTTGAAACACTGAGCGAGAAAGTGGTCATGCTGGCAGAAGCCAACGGCGGCTATGATACAATACGCTCCATGGGCATCAGCTCACCTAGCGGCAACTCTATCACAGGATGTATTGAGAACGCCCCCAACCTGAAGTGGAAGGGGGTTGTGCCCTTGGCAGCCATGCTGCGCGACCGTCTGGGTATAGCCGTGGCACTGGGCAACGATGCCCACCTGTCGGCACTCGGCGAACATGTCTTTGGCAGTGCACACGGCATGAACAACTTCATTGTCATCTCACTGGGCCACGGCTTGGGAAGCTGCATCTTCAGCAACGGACATGTGCATTTAGGCGCATCCGGCTTTGCTGGTGAAGTAGGCCACTCATGCGCTGTGCCCAACGGAAGGATATGCGCTTGCGGAAAGAAAGGCTGCCTGGAGGCATACTGCGGTGCAAACGGAGTTGTACAGACGGCAAAAGAACTGATGGAAGCAAGCCAAGAAGCCTCTCTGATGAGAGACATTGACAAGCTCACACCGAAGGACGTCTACGACTGCTGCGAGAAAGGCGACAAGATGGCGATAGAGGTTTTCCGTCGTACAGGAAAGATGCTGGGATTCACCCTTGCCGGTTATGCCACTGGCTTGTTGATCCCACATACGAGGAGTTCAACAAGTGTGTCTTCCACAACATTCGCGGAAAGGTAAAGATACTCACTTCTGTTCTTGAAGACCACGAGCGCGACGTACTGGGAGCCAGTGCCTTGGCATGGGGCATCAAGGAGTATTCGCTTTTTAAATAAATGAACGTAGACCAGATAAACAGAATAATCAACGAGAAGCCCAATCTCAGCACAGCCCTCGGCATGGAGTTTATCTCCACACCCGAGGGCGATACATGTATGGCACGCATGAGAGTTGACGAGCGCAACCG
>CAMYZK010000186.1 GCA_947303825.1 uncultured Prevotella sp.
ACTGGACAAAGCCAGTAACGGTGCTGCAGGAAGACTGGCACCTGTCGTATCCCTTCGTGTTTGAAGACAACGGAGTGGTGTATATGATTCCGGAGACCAGCGACATAGGCGACATCCGGCTGTATAAAGCCGACAACGACGAGCTGACCAGCTTCTCACTCTACAAGACGTTGATAAGCAAAGAGGTGACAGATACGGAGATAGGCTATGCCGACACGTCGATATACATGAAAGACGGTGTGTACTATCTGATGACCTCCATAGAGAGACAACATGTTAACTACCTTTTCCTCTTCACTTCACCCAGCCTGGAAGGACCTTACACAGAGCATCCCTGCTCGCCAGTAAGCGTAAGTGCAAAATATGGCAGAAACGGGGGATGTGTGCTGGAAGATGCTGACGGGAGACTCTACAGGGTGGCTCAGGACTGTGTGGACAGGTATGGCGACAATGTGCACCTGCTACAGATAGACGAGCTAACAGAGCACACATATAAGGAGCATGTCACACGCGAATACCTTATTCCCACAACGCTGCCCTTCTACAAGGAGGGTGGGCACCAGTTCAACTATGTAGACTTCCAGGGGAAACGCATCGTGGCTACCGATGCCAAGGAGTATCATGCCTACACCCTCTACCGTCTGCTGCACAAAATGGGGATGATGGTCAGAATTCTTCCGTAATGCCTTTCTTTACTCGCCTCTTTACTTCATCTAGGCTAATCTTTTCTTTAAGATTAACATAATGATGCCAGTGATAGTATTCTGGAATTTTTGCCGGCGGGGTCATGTAGTCTCCATAGTGAAGAGTCAAATAATCATCATAGTGAAGCGGTAGCTTAATTGGCCTTCCCTCGAACATAAGAGTCTCATAGCCTTCAAACCATGTAGAATCCATAAGATATTTTCCACCGGTGTAAGAATCGTAATAAGTAACCAAATATTTACCATGATTTTTTTCAGAGATAATTTTCTCTAGACTCACTACCTTCTTCCTGGTAAATTCCTGGACGAACTTAGGCATAAGGATACTATATAAATAATGTGTGGCATTGCCGCTTCTTTGCTTTATTGCTTTTAGCACGTCAATAAGAGATACTTTCAGATAGGTGTATTCGTGCCGCAATTGCCATTTCCTGAAACAATCATAGTTTGAATTGAATACGTCCATATTGTCGTCAACATAGTCCAAAGGGAAGATATCTACAAACACACCGGTATCGATAGACTCTTCTTTCCTTTCGACAAAAGTTGTATGCTGGTCACTTATTTTAAGGAAGAACGCCGAATACGATCCGTCGTGAGCTGATAGCAAGTCATAGCCATACGACCTTATCTCTTCTCTCAGCGTAAACAGCTTGTCGTAGTCCTCTCTCAGCATGTGAAGGTCAATATCATCATCCCATGGGATGATTCCCTTGTGGCGCACAGCTCCTATGGCAGTACCATAGGCACCCCACCATTTCAGGTTGTGGTCGTCCAAAAACTTTACAGTAAAGTCGTAAACTTCCAGTAGCTTCTTTTTATATGCTTCCTTAAACTCCATAACAAATAGTCTTATTTAGTTTCTGCCGACAATTCCTTGAACAGTGAGTGCCATTGGCTCATGACCTTGTCTACTGCATATCGCTTTGATGTTTCGAGTGCTGCTTGGGAAAAGCGCATCCTTAAGTCCGAATCTTCTATAAGTGTCGAAATCTTCAATGCTAACCCCTCAATATCTCCATTCTTGACAAGGAATCCATTCTTACCGTCGGCAATGATGGCACTAGGCCCGAACGGACAGTCAAAGGCAATGCAGGGCAGTCCTACTTGCATGGCTTCAAGTAATACCAGAGGGAATCCTTCGAAATGCGATGCGCCGACATAGATAGAGCTGTTGCTATATTCAATGTTGATCTTGGATGTTGCCGGATGTATTGTAAGACTGTCCTCTAATTGCAATTCCCTTTGTTGGCTCTTCAGTTCATTCTCCATTGTTCCGCTTCCGAAAATGTCCAGGTGCCAGTCGGGATGCTTGGCAGAGACAATCTTCCATGCATCAAGTAGTCTGTCATAACCCTTGACCCACTCCAGACGGCCTACTGCAATAACTCGTTTTTCTGTCCCGTCACTTAGTTTTTCAATGGGCATGACGGTAAAGTTGGGAATGACCTGAACCCTTTTGGCCTTTCTCCACTCGTGGGCATCGCCGGGTGTTAATGTCACCACAACGTCGGCCTGGTTCTCCACCCTGGCAAAATACCTGTCACGGTAGCGCTTCATATACCAGCTGGACAGGCGTCCACGGCTCAGGCCGTAGTCGGAGAGCGTGAAAGGGCGGGGTTCATGAACCTCTATCATCTTTTTTGCCCGGCAATTGATGCCTGTCACCACATCTGCCTCAAAATAGCTCAGGCCTATCAGTATGTCGGGGTCTATGCGCTGAACGGTCTCTGTGAGCGATTTGCGGAACTGTCGTGCTATGCGTCTCTTAACCCACAGCCTGTATGGATAGCGGTATTTGTATTGGGAATCTTGTCGGAGATGGGATAGGCATTTGGAGTTTCTTCGTCCTGATAGCAAGTTATGATAGCTGCCTCATAGCCCAAATGGGTAACCAGATACTCCATCTTGTTTATTATTATCCTTTCTGCTCCACCTTTGCCAGAAAGGGAATCAATGACGTAAACAATCTTCATACTCGGAGGTTTTGAATCTTATATCTGCTTGTTCAGAGTTGTTAGGTATCCAGGCTGCTGATTACTTTCTGCATCTGAATCTTCCACGACAGCGATTGCACCGAATTTCTTATTTTAGCGGCGTCAAAAGAGTTGTTGTCCATGAAATCCAGTATCTTTTCAATGTCTATGGGGCTCTCGTCGGCAGGTGCCTTAAGCACGTATGCCTTATCGTCGAAGTCGGAGTCGCATTCGGAATAGATAAAGGGTATGCCACGGCACGCATACTCACGGTTCTTCAATGTCTTTATGTGGGTTATGCCGCTCCTGTGTCGACCAAGGCTTCCAACGGCAAATGCACATTGGTTGAAGACGGCATTCAGCTCGTCGCCAAACAGCTTGCCATGAAACACCACATATTGCTCTATACCATATCGCTGTATATAAGTGGAGAAGCCTGGAGCTCGGCTAGAGCCATTCATTTCGGGTTCCCATACATCTCCTACTATATGGAAGAATACCTTTCTTGCCGGACGAGTCTGGTTGTATTCTCCCAAACCATGAATGAAACGGTCGAATCCATGCCATGTGTGTACTTCGGCTACTGCTATGACATGCAATTCTTTGTCTATGGAACCTGTAAAAGAATGGATGGGTATGGCATCAAAGTCAACGCCATTACTAATATTAATAGTACGCTGGCCAAAGATGGTCTTTGCCTCTGAAAAGGTGACAACAGCATCCATCTGTCTGGACAACTTCCTGCGAAATGCTTTGTCTATGAAAAGACCCAGTTTCTTGTCTAGCGGATAGCCTTTGAACTCACCGTCGTAGGGATAGGTAGGTATCTCCTGTACAGCGTGGATGCCAAGCTTCTTAAGCCGGTGGAACATAGAGACGAGCCACGGCGAGGCATTCTGATAGTTTCGGGAATATACAAGTTCTATCTTTTTTGCAAGACAATAATCAACAATGCACCGATAACTGGTGCGCTGACGTATGGCAGCCATAGCTCCTTTGCCATAGTCCTTCAGCACCTCGTCGTCTGCGAAGCGGCACAGATGGCCGTCTTTTGCGTAGTCATACGAACATACATGCACTTCGTGACCATTCTGCCGTAAGCCCTTTATCTGAGCTGTCATCTTCTTGCTGATGCCGCTGGCAGGATTAAAGCCGTGGTATGTCAAAAATAGTATATTCATCGGCAAACAGTGATTGTTTGGACTGCAAAGCTTCTTTTTTTGTGCAAAAATACTAATATTTTTTGAATGTTACAATTTTTTTTGTAATTTTGTATTTGATATGAAGAAAATATGTTTCCTGGTCGAATCTATCTTCACCATTGGTGGTGTGCAACGGGTGACAGCAGTCATTGCCAAGGCCTTGGCAAAAAACTGCGACGTTACCATTATAACACTTGACGCACCCTCGAAGCAGGACACTAGTCTATATGGGCTGGACGAGACTGACATCCATTTCATATACCTTCATTTCTACATACCTCCCAGACTTAAGAACACCCTGTGCAGGGCTTACAGCGCGCTTTACCGCAAAGTGCTATACCGTACAGGCCGCAAGCAGGGGTCACTAATACATAGGTGTGCTTCCGACCTATATGCCCGCAGCTCCTTTCCTTCACAACAGCGCAAGCAACTTACTGACATCCTTGTTCCTGGAGGTTTCGATACTGTCATAGGGGTGCATGCTCCCCTGGCGGTGAGGCTAGCTGCATGCAAGAAGACACTGGGCAAGACAAGACTCGTGGGATGGATTCACAACTCATACGAGGCCCTCTTTGGCGAGAAATCACTATATATAGGTGCGGAGCGAAGAATGCACTACGAGCAGCAACTGGCCAAACTGGACTCCACGGTGGTGTTATGCCAATATGACGCCAGGAAGTATCACTTCCCTACGCATGTCATTTATAATCCACTGACATTGCTTCCAGGACAGAGGTCTAGGGGCACGTCAAGGAAATTCCTGGCTGTTGGACGGTTCTCACGGCAGCACAAAGGCTTCGACCTGCTTATTGATGCATTCAACATCTTTGCCAAGGAAAACGCCGAATGGACTCTCGACATAGTGGGTGAAGGCCCGGAGGAGCAGCTGTATCGCCAGAAGATAGCCCAATACGCACTGGAACGCAGAGTGCATCTGTATCCGTTTACCACCAACATTCAGCAATACTACAGCCAGGCACAGGTCTACGTTCTTTCCTCACGGTGGGAGGGATTCGGACTTGTACTGGTAGAGGCTATGTCACACGGTCTGCCCGTGGTATCGTCTGACTTGCCTACCAGCCTGGAGATAATGGGCGACTTCGGCATATACTTCAAAAATGGCGATGTGTCGCAGCTGGCCAAGAGCTTGCACGAGGCCACACAGTTGGACTGGACGGCAAAGTCGGTAGAGGCAATTCAGATTGCCAGACGCTTTGATGTGGGTGCAATTATTGAACAATGGACGGATGTTTTGGACATTGAACGTTGAACGTTGAACGTGGATAATTTAACGTGGAAAAATGGATAAGGAAGGATTGAGGACACGCATGAAAGGAAGTCCCGCGTTGAAACGGTTGCTAGACTATATCATTATGAACCAGCGCGATGCCAGACCACGTTGGTATGTACGGCTGTTGGCACCTGTCTATCAGAAACGCGGCAGGGGCTCAAAGATATACAGCAGTGTGCGAATGGACACTCCGCCATACCACCGGTTCTGCCTAGGCAAGCATAGCGTGGTGGAATCGTTCTCATGTATAAATAATGCCGTGGGCGATGTCGTTATAGGCGATAACACTCGCATCGGACTACACAACACCATCATTGGCCCGGTAAATATTGGCAGTCATGTTAATCAGGCCCAAGGTATTACTACCACCATACATCTCGTGAATCAAACCACCATT
>CAMYZK010000187.1 GCA_947303825.1 uncultured Prevotella sp.
TTTAGCGGATGCAACGGTACTAACTTTTTATATCCTTGCAAAAGAATCTGAAATGTTTTTTCTTCAAATATGCATATTTTTCGTTTTTCTTTACAAAAGAACAATCTATATACATTATTATATTAATATAGATTATTACAAACTCAGCGAATTCTGTCTGAAAAGGGGGTTCACCCCTCCCTGTGTGTTTTCTTTCCTTCGGGACTTTTTAAAGTGGACTCAATAAAAAAGCTAGAAGTTAGTAGTAACACCTATTACTCACCAACTTCTAACTTCAAGATATTTAAAAATATCCAAGAAGGTCAATCCCTACGTCCGAGAATCCTAAGCAGATATATAAAGAGGTTTATAAAATCCAAATACAACGACAATGCTCCCAGCAGAGCATATTTCTGCATAGTCTCTCCCATGTCTGGTGCTTGCAGGCACATCTGTTTAATCTTCTGAGTGTCGTAAGCAGTTAGTCCTACAAATATAAGCACTCCTACATAGCTAACAATCATTTCAAGTGCGCTACTCTTAAGGAAGATATTCACTACGCTAGCAATAACGAGTCCGATAACTCCCATAATCAAAATCTTACCCCATGAAGTAAGATCGCTCTTTGTGGTATATCCATAAATAGACATTGCAGCAAATGTACCAGCTGTAATAAAGAACACCATAGCAATACTACTAGCCGTGTAGACTAGGAATATCATGGAGAGCACAGCTCCATTGATAATGGCATATAAGACAAATAGCAACGTTGCCATTGTCAGCGACAACTTATTTATGGCAGCAGACACGCCGAAGACAATAGCCAATTCTGCTATAATGAGAATCCACATCACAGCCTGATTACCAAAAATCAATTCCTGAAGAGCATAGTTGCTAGCAACAAGATAGGCAGTGAACCCTGTTATGACCAGAGCCATAGACATCCACAAATAAACTTTCCGCATTAAAGCAGGAAATGCAGCACTTACCTCTGCCTCGCGAGATACAGCTGACTGATAGTTTAGTTTGTCAAAATCCATATTCTTTATTGTTACAATTATTATAATGGACTGCAAAGATAAGTAGAAAATACACAAAAAACTAATAGACAAGCGTCTTTTTTGGTTTTTAAACAATTATTTAACCTATATTATCTGTATACACTTCTGTAGAGTGCCTCATTGCATGAACATTCACTTTACTGTCCCATTCGTGTGGTGAGCAGAACAGTTACTTCATCGGTAATCTACTCCGTCTTCCTTAAGTGGTCGCCCTTCGGCCAAAGTTTTTGGAGCAGCGAGAATCATCGTGCTTGCACTGATGGGCGAATCGTGACAGACAAAGGCGAAGCCACGGGAGAGAGCGACCAGAAGTTTTGCAAGGAGTGAGTAGATACCTTCAATGGTTAGTTGCGAAAAAAAAGATAAAAATTTGTTATTATTATGGATTATAATTATCTTTGCAACGGATTTTTGAAGAACGTCAAAAAGAATACAATTAATTCTATAAATACCATTACCTATAAAACGTATGATTCAGCCAAGCCTTGACCTTATGGAGTTTATTGAAACACAGATATTGCCTCAGTATTCTGTTTTCGACCGTGCCCATAACATGGAGCATGTTACGCGAGTGATACGCCGCTCACTAGAGTTGGCTTCACATACCGGTGCCGATGTAAACATGGTGTATACAATAGCTGCCTATCACGACCTTGGAATGTCTGGACCAAGGGCTGTGCACCATATCACAGGCGGAAGGTTACTGAAACAAGATACCAGGCTTAAACGATGGTTCAGTGCAGAGCAGATAAACGTGATGAAAGAAGCGGTAGAAGACCACAGAGCATCTGCATCTCGTGCTCCTCGCAGTATGTATGGCAAGATTGTGGCCGAGGCAGACCGTGACATTGATCCGGAGCAGGTGTTCCGCCGTACTGTTCAATACGGCATGTCCAACTATCCAGAAAAGGACAAAGAGGAACATTGGCAGCGTTTCCGCGAGCACATGGAACACAAGTATTCTGCCAACGGATATATACGACTTTGGATACCTGGTTCGCCAAACGAGAGGAAGCTAAAGGATCTGCGCAGAATCATTGCAGACGAGAAGGCACTACGAGAAGAGTTTGAGAAATACTACGACGAGGCCTTATAGTCTTCTATCATACTGTTTACCATCTGGTTTGTAACGGTATCATATTGCCCGATGAAAAGATAATATGCCACAGCAAGGACAGCCAGAAGAACTATTATCACAAGCGAGCGCATAAGGCATGTCACCACATGCTTCATAACCATCACTGCTATAATAATTGCTATCAGGCCAAAGATGTAGAACCCCGCGTTGCTCATCTACGGAAAATCATTCTAAAAGACGTGGGGAAAGGTGTCTCAAACTCCATGTGCTCTCCAGTAACAGGATGAGTGAAGCATAGGAGGAAGGCATGCAGACAGAGGCGGTGCAGTGGATCGTCACCATTACCATACTTAGTGTCTCCGCAGACGGGATGCCCCATGTCGGCCGCATGCACACGTATCTGGTTTTTCCGTCCTGTTTCCAGCCGGAACTCTACCAGTGAGTGTTCAGTGGTGCGTTGTAGCACATGGAAGTGTGTTATTGCCAGTTTGCCGCCGTTATCTACTGACGAAGAATAGGTGACGTATGCCTTATTGTCCTTCAGCCAGTTTCTTATGGTTCCTTCATCTGGCTCCATCTCTCCACTTAACAGTGCCACATAGCGGCGGTCGTAGACTACCTGGTGCCAGTTATGCTCTAGTATCTGTTCGGTTTCCATATCTTTGGCATATACCATGAGTCCACTAGTGTCGCGGTCTAGACGATGAACAACATGTGCGGTGCATTTCTGCCTACTTTTGCGAAAGTAGTCATCGAGTATGCATTTCACATTGAGCGAAGAGTGACCAGCCGCCATAGACAGAATGCCGGTGTTTTTTTCTACCACTATAAGCCACTTGTCTTCGTAGACAATCTTGACATATCGGCTCTTGAATGACTGCTGGTTACGCTTGGTCTTACTCACTGCCACCTTCATTCCTGGTGTGAGAATGAAGTCGAACTGCGTTACTGTCTTGCCGTTCACCTTAATGCCTCGTCCTTGTAGCGTGGCCTTTATTTTGGTACGGCTCTCTTTTACATTGGCCAACAGCCATTCTAGCAACTGTGACTCACGGTCAACGACGAAATGGTCGTAGTCGCCTTCTCGGTTATATCCTAAGTTTACTCTCATAACAACCCGTATAGAACCATGTAAAACTATGGATTAGATTCCAAAAGGGTTAAGATTAGAATAGGCCTGACGGGTCTTTTGCTCTATACCCTCGGCAGAGTATTCTCCATTTACGTCGGCCATGTCTTGGGGACTGAGTTCAAGCACCATTTTCATATCTTCCTCAGCTCCCTTCTTATCCCCATTATTCAGGCGTATTTTTCCTCTCTCCTTGAAAGCATCGATATTGAATGGGTTGACATCTATCACCTTGGAATATAAAGCAATTGCCTCATTGTAGTTGCTTTTTGCATATTCGAGTCGTGCATGTGTAAGCAACACATCTTCGTTTGGCTCAGCCTTTTCTTCCAGCCAATCTACATCTTCTGACGCACCGTTTAGTTCGCCCATCTTCAGCAGAGTCTGCGCTCTGAGCAGCCTTGCTTCTCCAAAGTTCTCGTCAAGAGCAATGGCCTTGGTGAGCCTGGCAATGCCCTGCACCAAGTTGGCTTGACCTAGTTCGGCCTTGGCAAAGAGCAGCTGCACTATGGCATTGTCGGGAAGAAGAGCGTCTGCTTTCTGGCACATTGCAGTCATCTCTGTGTAATCTTCGGAAATATATGCTATACTGGCAGCCTGTAGAAAGAGGTTGGCGTTGTCAGGCTCCAACCTTATAACAGTCTTCAGTTCAGTCAAAGCATCAGTAGTTCGTCCCTGCTGTAGATAAGCACGTGAGAGGTAGTCGTGAATCTCGGGATCATCTTTTATTTGCAATGCCTTCTCGAAACATTTTACGGCATAGTCAAACTGCCCAATGCGCAAAGCCTTCACTCCGTCATACTTCAGCAGGTCGAAGTTCTTTTCGTCTGCGTTTTTCTTTTCTTCTTCGGCATTTGTCTCTCCTCCGAAAAAATTCTTCCAAAAGCCCATGTTTATAATTGAAGTTAAATTTGCGTGCAAAGTTACACATTTTTGATTTCAAATTTGCAGTTTTAATTAAAAAAGTGTATTTTTGCAAAGAGATTTTTCACAGAACAAATAACAAACGACTATGGTGACAATCAACACGATGCTAATCTTTGGGCTTGGCGGTCAGGAGATACTGCTTATCGCACTAGTGGTGTTGCTTCTTTTTGGCGGAGCAAAGATACCTGAATTGATGAAAGGTCTTGGAAAAGGTGTCAAGAGTTTTAAGGAAGGAATGAAAGACGTGGACGATAGTGTAAACAAGGCTGATGAGTGAAAAAGTAGCCACTTTCTGGGAACATTTGGACGAACTCCGCTGGACAATACTGCGCTCGCTTGTTGTTGTCGTTGCGTTTGCAGTGGTGGCGTTCTGTCTGAAAGACTGGTTATTTGCTGTCGTACTGGCTCCCACATCCAGTGACTTTATTACTTTTCGGCTTATGCACTCTGACACATTCCGCATACATCTTATTAATACTGGCCTTACCGAACAGTTTATGACACACATGCGCACAGCCGCATATACCGGACTGCTGTGTGCCTCCCCTTACATTATCTATCAGCTGTTCAGGTTTGTGTCGCCAGGGCTATACGACAATGAACGCCGTGCGGCCTACAGGATAGTGGCAGCATCGTATATGATGTTTATTATAGGCACTCTGGTATGCTATTTTGTAATATTTCCCCTTACTGTGAGGTTTCTGGGCACTTACCAGGTAAGTAGTGATATAGACAACATGCTCACCCTGCAATCGTATATAGACACCCTGATACCCATGTGCCTAGTGATAGGTGTTATCTTCGAATTGCCCGTGGTATGCTTTATTCTGGGCAGGATGCATCTCATAAGCGGGTCGATGATGAGTCGTTATCGTCGTCATGCCGTGGTAGCAATACTCATAGTTGCAGCTATCATCACGCCCACAACAGACATCTTCACGCTGCTGGTGGTGTCTCTCCCCATCTGGCTGCTTTATGAGGGAAGCATATTACTGGTTCCCAGGAAAACGAAACAAAAATCTTAAATAATCATATTTATGCTTAGAACAATACGCATTGCCATAGGCTCTCTCTTCTTTATAGGGCTGATGCTGCTCTTTCTTGACTTTACTGGCACAGCGCACACTTGGCTGGGATGGATGGCCAAAGCTCAGGCACTTGAGGCAGTACTGGCCTTGAATGCCGTGGTGATAATAATAATTGCTATACTAACGCTTGTATTCGGACGTATCTACTGTTCTGTAATATGTCCACTGGGCATTTTGCAGGACATCTTCGGATGGATGGGCAAGAAAGCAAAGAAAAACCGCTACACCTATTCCAA
>CAMYZK010000188.1 GCA_947303825.1 uncultured Prevotella sp.
TTTCCTGATGACCCAGATTTACCTGTCGATGCCTGCTCCTTCTTGTCGCCGCCGCTGTCCTTCTTACCAAACAGCGGAATGGCAAAGCGTCCCTCAATGTGGCAGGAGTCAAAGTTGTTCTGGGTGATGATGACCTTGGCGAGGTCGAGGTCGAACTCCCATCCACCGGCCTTGCCCGTCTGTGCCTCCATGAGGTTCACTGCGGCGATGTCGCAAGTGACGCCACTGTTATCGAAGAACATCTTCTGGCCGGAGATTTCCAGTCCCTGGTCACCCTTTCCGAAAACGGCCCACTTGGGGAACTGCACAGCAATCTTGTCGACGTAGACTCCCTGCCATGCGTTCCAGTCGGTCTTACAATAGCTGTTAACCTGCGAGGGGTCGTAGGTGCTGGGCATCTTCGAGATGTCGGGGAAATGGAAGTTGTTGCCCTGGTAGTTCTCCTCGTAGCTATGGTCGAAGATGATGTCCTTGCCAGGCGTGAAAGTCCATCCTGGCAGGTCTTCGGCCTGGAAAGGATCCATGGAGATACGCCCCATCCAGTCGCCCCAGCTGTCCTTGATGGTAGCCTGCAGGTCGAGGATGGGCGGTGTGTTCTGCACCTTACCGTCGATGACACGCTTCAGACCGGGAATAGTCATAGCAATCTCCAAGCCCAGTCCGCTGAACTCGTCGTTCTCCCATTTCAGGAAACATCCGTCGATGGGGTTCAATGGTTCTCTCGGTGCTAGGAAGGTCATGTCCCAGCCGCTGCTGGGGTCTTTAATCTTAAAGTTGGAGAGCAGGGCGAGCACGCCGTCCTCGGGCAGGAAACGGTCGTCCTGCACACAGAGGCGCGGTGCTCCGAAGATAAGCACGTCATTGTCGAGGATGTCACTCTTGGGCAGCACATACTCGCCGATAACGTTCATCACGGCTCCCTTAGGAGAGTACATGATGCTGGCTATCTGTAGCGAGAAGTCCTGGGGCAGCAGCTTGGCAATGGTGTCGGGCAGCTGAGTGGGGAAATAGAGGTCGAGGGCATTGCCCTGCATCCACTGGTCCCACTGGTTTTCTGCCTTTTTGAAATAAGAGTAGTATTTTCCCAGGTCGTATTTCTTTGCCAGGTCGTCAATCTCGCCGTCGGCATAGCTGCCCACCTTCTCTGCCACTTCCTTGGGCAGGCCCAGGTCGCCCCAGATGTTGTCGAGACCCCAAGAGGAGAACAGTGAGTCGACGGCCTCCTCGGCGGTGAAGTCCTTGTCTTTCTCCTTGGGATAGGTGGTGCATAGTCCGTCGTAGACAACATAGTCGCTGTTCACCATGAGCTTGTCGAACTTCACGGCCACGCGCACGTTCATATGTCCGGCTTGCCAGTCTATCCATCCCGTTCCTTTCAGTGCCTTCGTCTCCTCGTCCTGGGTGACATCCTCGTTCAGCGTGAGCCACCAGTCGCTGATGTGCAGCTGTTTGCCCTTCTCGGGAATCTTATCGATGGGTTTCTTGTTCTCCACCAGCGAGGTATTCAGGCCGCAGGCAAAGTCCTCGTTGAAGTGTTCGGCCATGGCGAAGTCAATATAGTTGAGCGAGTCGCCCTGCATGGTGACCACCTCCTTGCCGTTGGTATTCTTTGCCGTGACGCGCAGCACCAGGTAGTCGCCGGCCATGGCCTTGCCCCTGAGCTTGCTCCACTTGATGGTGTCGCTAAGTGCCTTGGCTTTCTCGTCAAGCTTGTTTGAATAGATGGGCTTCGTGAGGAAGATGTTCTTCACCGAGTCGGCGGGGTTGCCCTTGTAGAGGGCCACAGTATACTCGAACTTGATAGTGTCCTGTCTGGAGCCGCTTCCGCTGTGCAGCCATGCCTTACGCCAGTCCACCACGATGCTGTCGCCAACGAACACCTTTCTTCCTACCTTTGAGGAGAAGGTGGGCTTTATCAGTGTGGGCTGCTCGAAGGTGTAGGGTTTGGCTTTGCTGGTTTCCGACCCACCGTCTTCAGCGCTGAGCTTTCCCTTGCCTTTTCCACTTGTCGAGTCGCTAGGAACGTATTTGGAGTCGTAGAAACGGAACAGCTTGATGTCGCTCTTGCCGTCGTTCTCGAGCAGGGAGAAGTTAAGGGTGTTGGCACTGTTCTGTATGAGGCTGCGAGCCGTCACCTGCATGGCATATACCGTGGTGGTGTCGCCCTTCCACAGGTTCATGTATGCCTGTGGCAGGGTGAAGGTGGTGGTTGCGAGTTTCGTCTGCTGGAATTCTGCCGCATTGCGCTCTATGGCCTCGTCGGGCATGAGCCCGTCGAGCTTTACCACTTTCAGGTCGTAGTTGAACTGCACCAGCGAGGTGTTGCAGTTCATCGAAGGCGGTGTCCAGGTGAAGAGTTGAACAGGATTGTTCACGTCGAGCTTCACCACGGCCAGGTCGGACAGTGGGTCGTCGGCAATGAGGTTGGCGTTGGGGCTGAGGAACTTAGGCGGCTGAGCCTTGTAGCAGATGGTGAACTGGCAGTTGCCGTTTTCCGGCCGGTTCAGCTGCACGGGCTGAGTGAGCTGCGGGTCCCATTTGTATGCCTGTAGGAACAGCTCGTACTGTCCTTCTGGGAGCAGGCCCACCACGCCGTTGGCGTTGCTCTGGTAGATGTCTTGGCGCAGCCCTATCTCGTCGAGGGTGAGATGACGGAAGAGGTTGCGCATCTCCACTGGATTCAGTATCTTGGCCTGGCGAGGTCCCAGCACGATAGGTTCACGGGGTATATGGCCGTTGGCGGGTGTTGCCATGACCACCTCTTGCTGGGGACTAAGCATGTCAACATGCATGCCTATGTGGATGAGCTGCTGCTCGTCGCTGTTGTTCATCAGCTTCACGCTGAAGAACTTGCCAGGGTTAGCCATGTAGTCACCGGCCTGTGGCGGAAGCACTGGTGCGTTTGGGCTCACGCTGATGGTGACGTCTTGCGCCATCAGGAGTGAAGAGTGAAGAGTGAAGAATGAAGAATTAGCTACCGCACTGAAGAGCAGCAGCAGGGTTAGCCATACGCGCAACGGCACCAGGCTTGTCTTATTATATCTCGTGGTCTTTCTCATAGGTAAATAATCAAAAATATGTCAGATGAAAACGCCACCATTGTGCGGTAGCAAATACTTCATTCTTCACTCTTCATTCTTCACTTTGCTCTTCTTCGCCAAGTGTAGCAGGGAGAAGGTATAGGTATATCCCAGCGACGCAGTAATCTCGGTGGTTCCCCGGTTGCTGCGGTCATCGCTGATGTTGGTGTCGCTATATTTGTTGAAGCTTGCCGACATGGTGAAGGCGTGCACTTTCTTCAGTGTGTAGCCTGCCGTGAGGTATGCACCGATAGAGAGGTTCTTCTGCTGGTCGCGTATATCGTTATAGCACAGCGACAGCGTGGCCGATGTGTTGAGCGACTTGTCCTTCAGGAAAGCGCGCCCCGTGCCCAGTGAGAGCACGTCGCTGGTGTAGCGAGTCTGGTAGCCGTCGCTTTGCTGGTGAGACAAGGCAGTGGTGAAGCTCATCTCCCAAGGCTTCACCTCCAGCGTATGCGAGAGGCCCATTGCCAGTGTCTTCACGTCGCTCTGTCCGGTGGCAAAGCGGTTCAGGTCTTTGTTCTCTGTCCAGCTGCCGGTAAGCGAGATGACGTTTGACATTCTTTCGCCCTCGATGACGTACGACGGGGTGACGTATAGTGAGTTCATGCGGCGATTGATGCGCGTGGTGTCGTTGACGGCGGCCTTGCCGTCGCTCTGCACCTGGCGATAGCCATTGTAGCCTGCTGACAGCTGCAGGTTCTCGCTAAGCTGCGTGCTGGCCGATGCATTGTTGACAAAGCCCCGCGTGGTGTAGAGCTGGTTGCGGGTTATGTTGTCCTCCTGACCAGAGAAGCTGGCCATGAGTGCTATTTTCTTGAACAGGGTTGTCGAGGCATTGATGCCCAACGACTGAAAGTTGTTGGCGGTGTAGTAAAGTCCCAGGGTGGTGTAGTCGGGCTGCACCATGCGGTAGATTACCGAGGTATTGAAATTGCGTAGCGAGAGGTTGGCACTGACATCAGTAGCTATTCGCATCAGCGAGGAGTAGCGGGCCGAGAATACTTTGTCCCAGCGGTCCAGCTCGGTGGAGTGTATGCGCTCGGCCTGCTTGTCGCTACTGAAGGCCGAAAAGCTGAGGTTGCCTCTCAGAGAGAGCCATTTGGTGAGTCCAAGGCCTCCGCGCAAGGCTATGGCCACATTATCCTGTGGGCGTATGCGCTGCTGCCATTCGGGAGCTACGCTACTGCTCTGGTCGTAGGCACGCAGCAGGAAGAGGTCTATGTAGGAGCGGCTGCTGCCATAGCCTGCCTTGAAGCCCCAGCCCAGGCGCCGGTACTGTGGTTGGCGGGCCGACGGGTCGGTAGGGTCGTCGTTGATGGCGTTGCGAAGCTCTCCGTAGAAGGCCCCGAAGCGCATTTTTGATGAGTTATATTCCAGGCCGATACCATTGAACGACATGTTCATGATATACGACGACATGCTCATGGTGGAACGTCCGAAGTGGCCGCGCCAGTTCTTGTAATTGGGATCGATGTGGAACGAGAAGTGGGGATAGGAGAACGACGAGTTGTCGTTAGAATAGTAGAAGGCGAAAGGCATGGATATGCCGTAGACCGAGACGTTCAGGTTGGCATAGAGGCTGTTGGCCCATGGCGAGCGGTAGCCGTCGCCCACGGATGAGTGATAGAACGTGTTCTGCGTGCCTATAGCACCAGTGATGATGAGCGGGTCGCTCTTGGCTATGGTCGATATGGAGTTTTGTGTCAGCGTCTGGGCAGACACGCCAACAGGCCAGCCTATGACCAGCCCTGACATAAACAATAATGTTCGCGCGAGAGTTTGTTTGCTCATCACCTTTGAGTTTTTTAGTTTATGAGTTCGTGAGTTCGTGAGTTTGTTACCGCTGCGGTTTCTGGCGCGGTAACAAACTCTTAACTCTTAACTTTTAACTTTTAACTCTTAATTCTTAACACTTTTATGTACTGTGCCATCGGCATGGCGCTGCAGTAGTACGCCCTTCTTGCTGTCATTGACTCGGCGGCCGCCAAGGTCGTAGTATTCTGCATTGCCTTGTGAAGAACGCTGGATGTTGCTAATGCCTGTAGCGACATCGTTGACCGTCATCTGGAACGGATGGGCCAGTGTGCCCAGCATCTGCTGCATGGTGACAGTATTCTCAGCATCGTAGAGCTCGCCAGTCAATTCATTATAGAGCCTGAAGGTGATCTGCTCGCCAGCATTGGCATGCACGGTGATGAACAGCTTGCCGTTGATGCTGGCACCCTCGCCACGGCACTCGTCACCTACGAAGGCGTAGGCCTGGTAATGGTCGGCATCGACTACGTCGGCTAGCTGAGCCACGATGGTCATGTTATCGCGGAAGCGGGAAGCGTCATACTGGTAGAGACTGGCCTTGGGAGCACTAGCCGAGCGGGCTCTTTCAAC
>CAMYZK010000189.1 GCA_947303825.1 uncultured Prevotella sp.
GCATCCGGCTTTTCCCGAAAGAATGGAAAAACGGACGGGTAGTCAATCGTGTGGATGCTATCATCCTTAATCAGCAGTTAGATTCTCTTCTTGTGGATGTACGTAAAGTCATTTATGACATGTACGAGGAGGGTAACATCGATATTGATGCCATTCCTGCTCGCTTGAAGGCCAAAAGGAAACCAAATGTCTCTTTTTTGGACTTTTGTGCAGAGCGTACGAAAATTAGAAAGTATGGCAAGGCCAAAGACAGCCAGGAGCGCTATGAGCGCTTCCTGCGCTTTTTGGGCGAGTATGGCAAGATTAAGACCTTCTACGATCTCACCGAGGCCAAGGTAATGGAACTGGATCGCTATCTCAAGAAAAAGAATGACATGAAGGCCAAGAGCCGATGGAACAATTATCATCGGTTCTTGAACTCCTTCATACTTGATGCCCAGAAGGAGGGATTGCTTCAGCTCAACCCTTATGACCGTGTAAAAATTGAAAAAGGCAACGACTATGATGGTATTGACAAGTATTTGTCGCCTGAAGAGTTCCAGAAACTGCGTACTGCGGCTATACCTGAAGCCAGATTAGAGCGTGTACGCGATTTGTTCGTTTTCCACGCGTATACCTGCCTGTCCTACCATGATCTGAGGACTTTCAATCCAGCAAAGATCCAGGAGGTCGATGGCAAGAAAGTATACGTCGGTCATAGGGGCAAGACCAAGATAGAGTACACCGTACCTATGCTGAGTCCAGCTATGGCAGTTCTTGAAAAGTACAATGGCAAGCTCCCTATGCTTTCAAACGTGAAATATAACTCCTATCTGAAGGAGGTGGCCACGGCTGCAGGTATAAACAAGCCTGTAACCACGCATTGGGCCAGGCATACGGGGGCCACGCTGCTGCTCAATGCAGGAGTACCCATAGAAATAGTATCGAAAGTCTGTGGACACTCCAGCATCAAGATGACGGAGAAGATATACGCAAAGTTGTTGCCAAAGACGATTGTGGCAGCTGTCAATGAAATTGAAGATAAAATCACATAAAAGAATGATTATGGAATGCTGTAAGATGATATCAAAAAAGGAAATTGTGGAAAAGTAGCTAATAATGGACTTTTGCAGATAAAAAAGTCCTGAGCCTTGCAGCCCAGGAACTCTCTAAAGTGCAGGTTAATGCAACTTTGCAACTCTTGGTCGGGTGCAAAGTTACGCATTTTTCCTGTACTATCCAAATTTCAAAAGACAAAGTTAAACAAATAACAAGAAAAATGTGTTCTATAAACATTACTGAGGTGCTGGAATACGCACAACGCTTTCGTGGGTTCTTCCCAGAATTGCCTATGGACGGACTTGTGCCCGAAGTCAAAAGTATCATCCGGCAGTTGGCTGCTGAGATGCATGCCCCCACGAACTATGTCCTTGGCGCCGTCCTGACCTCATTCGGATGTGCCATGGGTCGCAAGGTCATCATAAGGGACGGTGCCTACTGGAACTATCCCAATCTTTATTCATGCCAGGTGGGCTATGCCGGCAGCGGAAAGACTCCTTCTGTCCAGCATGTGTTGAAACCCATCAAGGAGTTTGACGCGAAGGAAAAGAAGGAATACGTGAGGGAATTGCGCAGGGCAAAGGCAAACGGAACAGAACATCCTCCTTTCAACAGCATCTTTGTGTCGAACATAACGACGGAAAAGCTGTTTCGTGTTCTCGATAAGAAGCAGAATGACCGCTTCAACACCGGGCTGCTATTGCATTGCGGTGAATTGCTCAGCCACTTCGGCAACCTAGACCGGTATAACAGCGGCAACTCACGTCCCTATTATCTCGACCTGTACAGTGGTCAGGATGTCAGTGTTGACAGGATGTACGATGATGAGGGTGTCCTCATTGAAAAGCCGTTTCTCAGCATTCTGGGTGACATACAGCCAAGGGAGCTGAGGAAGATGTTCCACGAAAACGACAGCAGCGGTTTCTTTTCACGCTGGTGCTTCTTCCTGTCCAATGGAAAGTCGGAGCGTTTGCCAGAGAACGCCATCTATATGAACCATTGGCGTGACACCCTAGAAAGAGCGATAGAAATGCCTTCTATGGAATTGACGTTCTCTGCCGAGGTCCTTCCCCTGTTGGAAAGCAACGACCAGGAACGCGAGGCACTTTGCGACTATCTGGCAGAGTCCAATTCAGAGCTGGCAGAGTATATCACCAAGCAGAACTATACCGTGCGAAGGATAGCTGGCATCGTGCACTCGTTGAACTCGATAGTGAAAGGATATGCACCAAACCCTGAAATAGGAAAGGCTGTTTATGAATACGCAGAGAATCTCGTTTCTTTCCTCATACGAGCCGCAGCGGTCGTTCAACAGATGCGAGCCGCGAGTGGCGTGGAGAAACTGACAAGTAAGGCTCTTATCCAGAAGATGAATGAGAAACACCCCATCAAGAACATCTCGCAGTTTGCCGACTCGATAGGTGTGAGCAAGCAGTACGTGTCAGGGTGTATCCTACATAAGGACACGACGAAGTCGGAGAAACATGAGCGTATGCTCAACGATGCATTTTACAAATGGGCTGAATACCTGTTAAAGAACCACAGTGCCTTATATTATTCAGTTGGCCGCCTGCCCACTATGGAAGAGATAGAAGGCTGGCTGGTGTATGATGATGAGGTCATCAAGGCAACGCTGAAGAAGATGGAAGGATACCATCCTTCCGAGTATTCCATCCTGTTCTCGCAGTTGGCGTCACAAAAACCTCAGTTGTAGTTGACAAGTTGACGTTCAAATCTCTGAAAATGCCAATATACAAAGGTGTTTTCCGAGACTTGTTTGTCTACTATGTCCATATGAAGAAAAACGGGGTTAGTTGACACCCGAATTTCCTGAAACCCCAATATACAGGGAATATGCCAGACATTTCAGCGTCAACTTCTTTTTGGGATTTCTATACGAAAAATGACTATTCGTCAGACTATCGGCAAAAAACGCATCAAAATTTCAAAATGTAGTTGACGCCCGAATCTTCTAAAAGTCCCACAAACAGAGTGAAAGCCAAAGATTCAGGCGTCAACTAAATCAGTTTTCACGAGAAAAAATCAAGTTGACACGGGAAACCTGCTCTCCCCCTTTATGTAAAGGCAATTACGCAGATTCCCGTGTCAACTTGTCAACTATAACACAGAAGTTTTGTCCTCATCTTTTTTGCAGCTGCAGTCGCTGTAGGCTCCTGGTGCACGCTTGGCCGTCCTCTCAGGCTTCACGAGAGGCCTGACTATTGGGTCGATGGTAAAGTGGCGGTTCTTGACCGTCCCCTGACCGGTAAACCATACTGAGAGGCATTTCAGCGTATGAACGGTGGTGCGATTGGATGCCTCCGACCGTAGGATGTCCATCTGGTTGAACTCCCTGATGATGCGGGTGGCCGTCTTTCGGTCACACCCCCATGCCTCAGCCAGTTCAACCTTGGAAGCCATGAACTGGCCTGTGTACAGAAATACCGAAAAGTTCTTCCTTTCCTCCTTCCTCGGCTCCTTAACTGCCATACGCAAGAAAGTGGCGAAACACTTCATCCTGCTTATTCCCTGACTCTCGTCAGCCAGATAGTCTATCTGTGCATCGTTGAGGGTGATGCTGTACCTCACATTTGTATATTCCATGGTTCTATTGTTATTGAAGTAAATAAGGAGGCGGGCATATCGTGCCCCACCTGTAATTCATTATCACACGTAAGATATTATCTCCCGCACCCACGCTTCCGTTCCTGTTGCGGTTCCTCACCGTCATCCGGCTCCAGCATGTTCCTTGCCATGAGAAGACAGCGCTTGCCGAACGTCAGGCTGTCCTCGTCTTTCTTGCGGCCCCATCCTGATTCAGGTGAGGCACCACCGCCGCCGGAAGACTCCGAAATCGTCGTGGCAGCATCCATGTAGCCGAAGAACAGGCAGGCTGCGGCAGCTGCGACATCATTGGCACAGTCGGCGATGTCAACGCCCAGCTTCTCAAGCTGCGTGACGCCGTCTTCTGCCGCCAACTGCAGCACCTCGCCCTTCACGGATACGGAAAGGGGGCGACAGGCACTGGCGAAAGAAACCAGGTCTATGCCGTAGCCTATACGCTGCTTCGCCGTCTTGGCCGATGAGAGCGGCTTTCTGATGATGTCCTTCTCAGCCCCAGTGAGCCAGTTGCGTTTGTTCTCCCCATCACAGAGGGTCTTGATGGCCTCCCACATGCCGTTCCATATCGCATTCATCACTCGTATGGCCTTCTCCTTCTCTTCCCTGTCGATAGCGTGCCACACCTTCTCTTCCTCCAAGCTGCGCTCAGCCTGGCTCAGCTTTTCTTTGGTGCCTCCAAGTTCCTGACAGGCCTCCCAGTATTTCCCGTACCGACGGCCGACCGTTTCTGCTGTTGGTTCCGTCTGAGGTTGCTTCATCCCGGCAGCGGCGTACATGTCCCTGACAAATCCGCTTCTGCCTTCCTGCCTGCCACGCTCTTCCGATGCCTTCACCTCGGCAGCCTTTTCCTTAAGTGCCGTTTCCAACTCCCTGATTCTCGCCTCAAGTACAGGAACGCGTTCTGCTATCGGCCTGAGGTGTTCTATAGTAGCCTGCAGCTGCCTGTTGGTTTCCTCAAGCTGCTTAATGGCTTTCCTCTGTTCGGAATTGAGGCGGTATTTGCCGGCAAAAAAGCGTTCTGCCTTCTGTAGGTCTTTTTGCAGATCGTTCATTTCTGCCAGTTTGCCGTTCAGCTCCTCAGTTGCATGGTCGAGCTTAGCCTGCTTGTCGGCGATCTTCCCGTCTATCTCGGACAGTTCCTTGTCTTTCCTGTTCTTCTCGGTATAACCCTCGATGAGGTCAGCCTCTATGTTCTCCCGCTCTCTCGTCAGGTTGTCAATCATCGTCTGCAGGCTCTTCACCTTCTTCACGGAATTGGCAAGCTCCATGGCGGTGCGCTGGCTCTCCATGACCATCTTGTAGGTGTTGGCATCGAGGTACTTCCGATTCGAGGGCGTTCCGCGCTCCATGTCGAGAATCTTGGCCAGCTCGTCCTCCATCTCCCGCATTACCTTGCGGTCGAGATTAATGCAGCGTGCCTTGTCGTGGTCGAACCAGTCGAACAGCACATGGGCGTGATAGTTGGGCTTCCAGTATTCATAGTTCCCTCTTGGGTTCATGCGCTTCCACTCCTTGCCGTCATGGCGCTCGTACATCTCCTCACACTGTCCCTGCTCCTCGTCCAGTTCAGCCCAGTGTCCCTCGTCGAGATGGATGTAGATGCCCACGGGACGGATGCCATAGCTCTGGTGGCACCAGTCGGCCCAAGCCTTCACCTGCTCAATGGTTGTGTCCTCCTTGATGACCACCACAGCCTCCTTCACAGGAACGGCGCTTCTGGGCATCGTCTTGTGGGTCTTATATTCGCCATACTTGCCCTTGACGATGACTTCCTTG
>CAMYZK010000190.1 GCA_947303825.1 uncultured Prevotella sp.
AGTGCATTGTACCACAGGGCGTTAAACTCAACGATATATCCTGAACGTGGCACCACAGGCCTTCCATTGGCTGTAGAGTTCATCCATGTCACGGCATGGTCGCGTCCGTTGGTATAGAGCAGGCCGTTGTCGTCCAGTCGCAGGTTGGGATGTGCTCCTGCAATGATAAATGCCATGATGTGTGTCAGCAGGTTGCCGTACATCTCGTAGCATTTGTCGCGTCCGGCATACTTGGCATATTGCTGAATGGCCCATACTGCCCACAGCATGACATCGGGCTGTTCTATTTCGTATATCTTGACAGACAGCGGCTCGTTGTTCATAAATTCCCACAGGCCGCGCTCTGCTGTCTTCATTACCAGCTCGAAGTAGTCCTGCTCGTCTATGGCAAGGGTTAGTCCTGGCAGTGCAATAAATGTATCGCGTGCCCTGGCCTTGAACCATGGGTATCCAGCCAGCAGGTAGCGGTCATCGTTCTTCTGGCGGTTGTGGAACTGGTGTGCTGCCGTTACCAGACAGTGGTAGAAGTTGTTGCGTGGCACCCTCAGGGCTATCTCATCGTCAAAGAGCTTCTTCAGCTCGCGGGGCTTGCACGGTGAGGTGCTAGCTGCGAAGACTATCGACTCTCCCTTCTTTATAGGCATCTCGAAATATCCAGGCACGTAAAGGTCTTCGTTCGACGCATATCCGCGCTCTTGCTCCTTCGGGTATTCTATTCCCCTGTACCAGTCAGGCTGGAACACAAACTCGTTTTTCTTCGAGAACTGCATGAAGAGGTCGGGGTATCCTGCATACATGCATGTCTTGATGCCACCGTCGATGGTGGTGTAGTCGCGGCTGGCCACCATGTTCTCATGGGTGAACTGTCTCACGGAGCGGAATGCCCGGAACGGCCTGAATCGTAGTGTCGTGGCCGAGTGAGCATCGTCAAGGGTGTAGCGTATCAGTATACGGTCATTGTATGCCTGGAAGATTGTTTCCCTCCTCAATACTACGCCGCCCACCCTGTATGTTGTGGTGGGTACCAGCGATGCATCGAACTCTCTGATGTACTTGTGTCCCTTGGGACTGTAGTTGTTGCCCTGATACTTGTGGAGGCCCAGGTTGAACTCTGCTCCGTGCTGTATTACCGTGCAGTCGAGCGATGATAGCAGAACGTGGTTCTCATCGTCTATCTCTGGCACGGGAACAACAAGCAACCCGTGGTACTTACGCGTATTGCAGTTGACGAGTGTCGATGCACTGTAGGCACCACTGCGGTTTGTGCGTAGCAGCTCACGCCTGAGGCTTTCCTCAAGGTTGGTCATCACGGCTTTCTCAAATCGCAAATAACTCATAGTTCCTATTTTAGGTTTTTATTCAGTGATAAACTCTATATTAGTATGGTTTAAAAGTTTTGACCCCAAAGGTACAAACTTTTCATTACGCAGCCAAGGATTTACAACTCTTTAACAATTTTTGTGTATTTGGGTATCTGCTCTTTATACGCTTTCACCATGCAGAGCACCTGAAAGAACCGTGAGGACACGGTTTGCAGCCGCAGCAAAAAGAGCAACCCGAAGGTTGCTCATGCTGCGGAGAGGGCTCTTCCTTGAGTGTGAAGTTGCCATCACTCAGTATCGAAGGGGTTCCAACCGTCGTTACCCATGAGGACAGCTGTTATGTCATAACGGCTGGCATCGTCGAGCTGGTGGCTCCAGGCTGCGCGTGCAGTGGTGTTGGCCCCAGACCCTGAGCTCTGATACTCGGCGTAGAAGGCAGTCTGCTCGTTGGCGGGCTTCCCCCAGTTGTTCCATGCCTCGGCCTTGATATGGCTTCCCATCTGGCAGCGAACGAACACACACTGCGCGTATGGCCGCCAGGGGCGCGACAGCCACACGGTGCCGTCGCTTACTCCCTCGTCGGCGGTGAGGCGGCAGTCCAAGAAGACATAGCCGTAGGCTGTGCCCTGCGGTGTAGATGGAGCCGTGAGGTAGCCGCCCGTGACCTTCGACCGCAGCTCGCAGCGGTTGAACACGCATGTTGCCGCGCCGAAGATGAAGTCGACGCTGCCCTCTATGTAACAGTCCTCATAGTACTCGCGAGTGCCCCCGCTATAGGTGTAGAGTGTGTCTTGGAATCCCAGGAAACGGCACCGGCGGAACACCACCCGGTCGCCGCCTATCTGGCATGCCACGGCCTGGCCCACAGGTCCGCTGCTGTTCTCAAACGTGATGTTCTCGGCAAGGAAGTTCGAACCGAAGATATAGACGCTGCTGGAGCCGCTCGTACCCTTGTTCTCACCGAAGATGTTCTGCTTAGAGGCATAGTCGTCGTAGGTAAGCACCACACCGTCCTCGCCATAGAGCTGCACGCCGTCCTTGGTGTTGGGCACGACGAGCTTCTCCTTGTACACCCCTTTCTTTATAAGTATGCGTGTAGGCCCTCCCTTGCGAAAGTCGGGCACGGCGTTGACGGCCTCCTGCACGGTGCGGAAGTCCCCGCTGCCGTCTTGTGCCACCACGAAGTGGTAATTGCCCTTGTCGGCCCTGCTGCCGGCGGTAATGGCCAGCAACAGGGCAATAAGTGAAATAAGCTTCTTCATTTCTTGTTTCCTTCAAAGGAATAGTTATATCGCACGGTCTTGCGGCCTGTACGGACAGCCTTGGTGAATGTTGCCGACATCACTCCTGTTTCTGTGATGCGTCCCAGGATGGCATAGTCGCCAGACTTGTTGAAGAACGTGAACCCATTGTCTGAATGGGCAATGTTTGCAGGAATGGGCGCTGTCTTTGCAAGCTCGTCCAAGTTGTCACTGGCGTATGTAATGCGTGCGCGGTTCAGCGTGTCGGTGGCAGTGATGGTTAGCGACCCCGTAGCTATCAGCGAGTCGGTGGTTCCTACCTGTACACGGATGAAGGTGCCCTCGAAAGTGCCTTGGGCATCCTGCTGGGCCTGCGTCTGGAACGACGGCCCGTAGTTGGTGTCGTCATCATCGGAACAAGCTGTAAGCACGATGCATAACGCTACGCTAAATGCTAAATGATAAATGATAAATGATAGATATTTTTTCATATTTCTTAATTCTTATCAGGGGTTTCACCCCTGCCTGTGGTCTTTTGCCCCTTCGGGGTTACAGGGGTTTCACCCCTGCCTGTGGTCTTTTGCCCCTTCGGGGTTCAACTTCTAACTCTTAACTCTTAACTCCTAACTCCTAACTCCTAACTCCTAACTCCTAATATCCTGCATTCTGGTCTTCCTGAGAGATGGCGGTGTTTGTCTCTATCTCGGCGGCAGGTATAGGACGCAGCCACTTCACTTCGCCCTGCGCGTTGGCCATGTCACTGACAGAGGTGATGTCGGGGTTGAACTCGATGTTGTATCTCACCAGCTGACGGGTGCGGCGCAAGTCCATCCATCGTGTCTGCTCGGCATAGAGCTCACGGGCACGCTCGTCTAGGATAAGGTCGAGTGGTGTGATGGCAAAGTTGACATCGGTCTCGTAGTCGGGCTGATAATCGGCAAAGGAGCCGATGGGAGTGGCCTTTGCACGTGTGCGCACTGCGTTTACCAGTTGCAGTGCTTTTGCCTCGTCGCCTGCCATGAGGCTGGCCTCTGCTCCCACAAGATAAATGTCGCTGAGGTGTAGCAGTGGTATGTCGCGATAGCCGGTGGCATTGTTCTGCTGTGGTGTCTCTGGGTCGTCGAACTTCTTCACCGAAGGCACCACTGCCGAGCCATGCTGTCCTCTCAGATAGTCAGAGTAGCTCTCGGTGAACACCTTGTCCTTAGTGCCGTCCTGCTTGATGGAATAGAGTGTTGACTGGTTGCCCAGCAGATGCACCTGTACGGTGAGTGCTCCTCCATTCTTTGCCAGCTGTGCCTTATGGTCTTTGATGAACTGCTCTACCTCAGCCTGACTGACGTACCAGGGGAAATAGCAGTCGGCAATCGACATGGAGGCGCGCTGTGCTGCCGTCTTGTGATAGTAAGCGAAGTAGCCCTCGTTGAGCCATTGTCCGAAATAGTTGTAGGTGGTCATCATAAAGGTGGCATCGAGGCGCTCATCGCCTTTTGCCCAGAGGTAGATGGCCTTGGCCGATGGCGACAGTGAACTGCCGCATGCCTTCATGCCGTTCTCCACGGGGTTTCCCATCTGACTTCCGTAAGTTCCCTGCCGTCCGTGCCCTCCTGTGATGACATCGCCGGGAAAGCCGTTGCGCTCGTACTGCACGGAGAAGATTTCCTCGTCGTTCCCATCGTTGGCAGGGCTCCACTTGTCTTCGAAAGACATGGTGAGCAGCTGCCCGCCAATGACGTCGTCGGCCACCTGTGCAGCCTTACGGAAAAAGGTGGTGCCCGTCACGGTGTAGGTGCCTCGGGCGGCATCTGCCAGGGTGGTCTCCAAATCCCATCCTGCTGCCAGGCACACCTTTGCAAGCAGGGCCTTGGCAGCGCGGCGGCTAACGTTGCCGTTGTGGTCTTCGGCAGGCAGGCTCTCGTCGGCAGCTATAGCCTCGAGGTCGGAAATAATGCCGGCATAGATGTCGGCCAGCGGGGTGCGGGGATAGTCTTTGCGGGCACTCTCAATATATTCTGTGACGAAAGGCACGGCTCCAAACTGCTGGGTGAGCATGTAATAGCCATAGGCACGTATAAACCGGGCCTCGGCACAGTAGCGTGCATTTTGTGCACCATACTTCAACATGCAGTTGGCATTGTTTATCATGGCGTATGCACTCTGGTAGAACCCTGTGACATCGCTGTTCTCTGCCACAATGGTGTACTGCCCCATGTTTCCTGAGCTAGTGCCGCGCGAAGGCACATAGAGGTCGGTGCCCTGCTCGGTAAGCGAAGTGTTGACAGCCAGTGACTTCATGCTGTTATACATCACCACGCGCAAGGCCTGCTGGCCCTCATCTGTGTTGAAATAACCCTCAGCCTCGATGGCTGCTTTGTTCTCTGGTTCCAGGAAATCGCTACAGGAAGTAAGCAATGAGCATGGCGAAAAGAGGAATGCTGCGCCGAGCAGTGTCATCGTCATTCTCATATATCTTCCCGTTCTGTTATTCGTCTGTCTCATATTGTGTTCTGATAGGCTCCGCTGTGCGGTGGCATATTTATCATTCTTCATCTTTCATTCTTTATTTTAGAACTTGATATTCGCTCCGAACTGCCAGGTAACAGTACTTGGACCGTCGCTGCTAAGTGATGCGTTGGCCCACTCGGGGTCGTAACCCTTATAGTCGGTGAAGACCAGCGGGTTGGTGACTGTGGCATAGAGGCGAAGCTGCGAGCATCCTATTTTCGACAACAGCGACTTTGTGTATATGCTCAACCAGGCAGCCGGCGACAGGGATATTCTCGCAGAAAAGCTCCATATCTCAAAGGAGCAGATGAAGTATGTAACAAACACAGGTCCGGGTGAAGGCCTTATCCGTTATGAT
>CAMYZK010000191.1 GCA_947303825.1 uncultured Prevotella sp.
CGGATGGAACACGGGCATTACGCTCCCCACCCGGTGTATATATCCGTTGCGGGTCTTGATGTTGGTACGCACCAGCGTTATCTCATTGTTGATCAGGTCAATGCCTCCCTTGCGGTTGATGGTGAAGGCCTGCCCTTTGAATTGGGTGTCGTAGATGCGGGTCTCTTCATCGGCTTCGGGGTCGTTGCTCTCATAGTCTAGCAGCTGCTCTTTGGTGTAGCTTCGGGGCAGGAAGTGGTATCGTATATAGTTGCCCAGTTCGGCATCGCTTCCAGTGGCGTGACTGCTGAGATAGCTCTTCAGCGAGGCGACGTCGGTAATGCCGGCAGCCTTGTAGACATCGTCGGTGACGGCCATGCAAGTGAAAGAATGGTTGGTGACCACGGTGCCTGTCATGGAATAGGTGACGGTGCTTGTCAGGGAGGCAATGCTGTCGTAACCGCACTCATGTACTGCGGCAGCGAAGATAGAGTAGTTGGCCTTGTCGCCATCAAGCACGTCCATAATGGTCTCTACAAGGGGTAGTATTACCTCGTCCATCTCGAAGAGGACGGCATTGGCACAGGTTACTGCCGTAAACTTACCTAGCTTGGCCTGGTTGTTGATGAAGATAGAATCTTCGGTCTCTATCACGTCGTCATGCCGCTGCGCGTCATCTACATTTGTCTCTATGTGGCCATAGCGCAGGGTGAGGTTTGTACCCAGCAGTGTGGTGTCGGGCACTTCGTAGCCCCTCTCTGCATAGTTGCGGCCTTGTTCGGCATACTGGTCTATTTGTGTGTCAGTATATTTCTTCTTGTTTATAATATGAACGCGAACAACACTCTTGGCATAGCTGTCAGGCAGCTCGTCGACACTCGCCACGCCCTGCTCTTTGAGGAAGCGTTTCATTGCTTCGTTGTTAGGGCAGAAGACAGTGGCACTTGCCGACCCGTCTTTCAGGGCGTTGTAGTAGTTTGCCTTCTTCAGCAGTTCTATCCACAGGGAGAATTGCTGTGCATCGCGTTCCAGTATGTCGGTAGCAGCCATCTCGGTCTCCTCTGTTGTCGGTGTAACAAAGAGACTGCCCTCATTGGGGTCGGAACAGGAAGTGGTGAGGAGTAGGAAGTGAGCAGTGAGAAGAGCAGTGCAAAGCATGGCCCGCTTCACTCTCAGTATTTCTTTCTTCACTGTATAGTTGTTTCTTTTCATATACCTGATTGTTTATTACACTTTACACATTACAGATAATAGGGATTTTGCACCAGCAGTGAGTTTGTGCTTATCTCCGTGGCGTTGACAGGCAGATACCAAGCGTTGGTATTGCTGAGTACAGAGCGTATCCACGACTCGTTGGCTCCTTTGTTGTATTCTACCACTGCATTGACGAAGAGCTGCTTGAAGTCGCACTCGCCCGAAGGGTCGGTGTAGCGTCCCATGCGCAGCATGTCGTACCACGCCTTTCCTTCGCCAGCCAGTTCCATGATGCGTTCCTGCAGTATCCCCTTGCGCATGAGGTCGTGCAGGCTGGAGTGGCTGTCCACCTCGCTGTCGTCAAGGTTTGTGCGGTGGCGTATCTGGTTGATGATGTCTACAGCAGCCTGATTGTCGGCCTCGTTCTTTCCTGCCTGGCGCATCACAAGGGCCTCGGCCTTGATAAGCATTACGTCGGCTACGCGGTAGATGATGAAGTTGCAGTCGTAGTCCTGCACATTCAGTCGCTTGGTGTTGTAGCTGGTGCCGCCGTAGTATTTCCAGCAGTATGCCTGGGTGGCGTTCTCAAAGTTCTCCACGTTGCTCTGCTCAGTGACAAATCCTCCAAACATTGTCCTGACGGCAAGGTCGTTGTCGAAGATGCCGGTGTTGTACTTCAGGCGTATACTGCGGTAGTCATTGCGGAAGTCATCGAGCATCTTTGTGGAGTATTGGTATTTGTATCCTGTCAGGGCAGGGTCGAAATAGGTGGTGAGATTGTTTGTCTGTGGCTGTCCACCGCTTAGTTTGTCGTAGCTCCACTGCACCTCATAGATGCTCTCGTTGGAGTTTCCTGGGTTGAACATAGAGAACCAGCTGGTGTGTGTGGCTTTGTTCATAAACCTGGGAGCTTGCGGCGACTGGCTGTTAAGTATCATGTCGGCGTAGGTTATGGCCTCGTTGAAGTCCTGGTTCCATAGGCATACGTCGGCCATGAGTGCATAGATGGCCCACTTTGTTGCCCTTCCCTTCGTTTCCCATGTTGTGTTGAACTTCTCCTTGGCAGCGTCCAAGCGTATGGCTTCCTTCAGGTCGCTCTTTATCTGTGCAATGATTACCTGTTCGCTGCTCTTTGCCACGTTGAACTTCAGCTCGTCGGTCTCAAAAGGTTCAATGATGAGCGGGGCGTCGCGCCAGTTGCGCACTATGTAGAAGTAGGCAAGGGCCCTCTCCCAGTAGGCCTCGCAGTAATGAGAGTTGAGCTCTTCCTGGGTGTATGTGTCATCGTTGCCCAGGGCTTTCTCTGCATTTTTCAATACGAGGTTGGCAGCATTGATAATCTTATACATGGGTGTCCACTTGTTCAGTATCTTGTCGGTGGGCTTCATCTCAAATCTCTGTAGGGTGTTGTTGCCACGTGCCGATACGCATCCGGCTCTCAGCTCGCCCCAGGGAATGAGGTATGTCTCTACTGCCTCGCGCAGGTAATAGTAGCCTGCCATGAGCGTTGCATCGACCTCTTCCTTCGAGCTCCAGTATTTGTCGGTTGGCTGCACATTCTCGGGGTAAATCTCCAGATAGTCATTGCAGGATACCAATGCCCACCCAAGCCCTCCCAAAGGGAGGGATGTTGAAATAGACAAGAGGACGGCAAGCGTTTTCTTTCTTATTTTTAATATTATATGTTTATTCATAATGCCATATTGATTGTTTAGCTCTACTGCTGCGGTAGCAAATTGTTTATTCTTACCAGGGGTTCCACCCCTGCCTGTGGTCTTTCGCCCCTTCGGGGCTTAACTCTTATCTCGTTCTTGAGTTTTTTAGTTCTTGTGTTTTTTAGTTCTTGTGTTTGTGAGCTTGAGGGTGGCTTGAAGAAGAAAAGTCTTTCAACTCTTAACTCTTAACTCTCAACTCTTAAAAGTTCACCGTGATACCCATTGACACTCGGCGAGAACGTGGTGTCTGCGAGTTGTCTACAGCCAGTCCAGTTACTTTGCTGGGCATCGATACCTCTGGGTCTTGGCCGGTGTAGCTAGTAAATGTGAACAGGTCGTATCCGGTTAGGAACATTGTAAGCGAGTTTATCGACAGTTTCTTACAGAAGTCCTTGGGAACGGAGTAGTTCACAGACAGCGTCTTGAGTCGTAGGAAAGAGCAGTCTTCCACAAAGCGGTCGCTTCCCATGTAGTTGAGTCCGTAATTGTAGAGGGCTCTGGGAATGTCGGTGTCGGCGTCGGCCTCAGTGCGCCAACGGCGAAGCACAGCGGTAGACTGGTTGTCGCGGTTGTACATGGCCTCTGCCGTCATGCGTGCCTGGTTTACAATCTTCTGGCCCAGTCGGTAGTGCATGAAGACGGTCATTCCCCAGTTCTTGTATTTCAGGGTGAATCCTCCACCGCCCGACACCACTGGGTTGTAGTTGCCCAGATAGACGATGTCGTTTTTGTCTATTCGTCCGTTGTGGTCTATGTCCTCATACTTGGCATCGCCTGGATAGCATCTCAGGTTGTTGTTGTACATGATGAGGGGGTTGCCTTGAAGGTCTACCATTACGTTGCCGTCGGCATCTTTTGCGTATGTGTCTTCCAGATTCTTATACACCCCAAGTGAGCGGAAACCGAAGAAAGAGCCAACCGATGTGCCGCTGAGAATCTTGGTGTTGTAGACACCGTTGGCCACCTGTGGGTCGTCAGAGCTCATGTTCTCGGGCAGTTCAACGATAGTGTTGATATTGCGGTTGATGTTCCAGTTCACCGTCAGGTTCCAGTCTTTCGTCTTTATGATGTTGGCATCTATGCGGAACTCCCATCCCTCGTTGCGCAGACGGCCGGAGTTCCAGTACTTTATCTTGGGTGAGGGGTAACCCATGTACTCTGGCACCACCACATCTTTCTGCAACAGGTCCTTGGTGTTCTTGCGATACCATTCAAAAGTGGCAGTTATCCTGCCGTCGAGCAGGGTGATGTCGGTACCCAGGTTCAGCTCCCTTGATGTTTCCCACTTCAGCTTGTTGAGCTGCATTGTTGCCGACGATATGGCACTGGCATCCATGTAGTTGCCTATCGACGAGTAAGTTCCCACGTAGGGTGATGTACCTCCGGGAGCATTGCCGCTGGTGCCGTAGCTGGCACGTAGCTTCCACTCGGTAAGCCATTTCTTGCTCCATTTCATAAACGACTCGTCGGCCACCTGCCAGCTCACTCCTACCGAGGGGAACAGTCCCCAGCGGTTGTCTTTTCCAAGCGAAGACTTTCCCTCATAGTTGATGGTGCCGTTTATGGTATATCTGTCAAGCAGTGTATAGACTGCCGAGCCTATTCCCGAAAGTGTAGCCACCTGGCTCTCGCCCGATCCTTGGCTCAGCAGGTATCCTCCGCTGGTGCCGGTGTCGGCGTTGGCTGCCGATGCGACGTTATAGCGCTGTGCCGAGTAGTTTGAAGAGCGTGTCTGTGCTGTTCGCCACAGTCCTGTCAGTACCACCTGATGTTTTTTCTCCTGCCAGTCGCGGTTAAACATCAGCTTGTTTTCTGTTTGCAGCGAGAAGTTGTTCGAGTAGCTTTCTCCTGCCTGGTTAGCGTATGTGTTGCTGGTGGTCACGCCAGTGGCGGCCTGTGGCAGGAACGACTCTGTCTTCTGTGTGTTGTATTTCATGGAGACATAGGCGGTGTAGCGCAGCCATGGCGTTGCGTAGTAGTTGGCGCGTACTGTCATCTTCTGTTCCTTGGTAACGAGTTTCCTGTAGCTGTCTTCCACCATGATGATGGGGTGGAAGTTCTTTGAACCGTTGAAAGCCCCCTGGAATTCCTCCGCATTCTGGCGAATGAAGTAGATGCTTGTCATCTCGCCTGTGGCATCGTCAATATAGTACGGACTCTTGTTAGGCATCTTGCGCATGGCTTCTGCACGCGAGTTCTCTGTCCAGGGAGCATCTTTCTTCGTGTCGCTGTAGGTGTACTCTGCGTTTACTCGCAGTTTCTCGCTGAACTTGTAGCCTATGTCCAGCGACGTTGTCAGTCGTCCAAGTCCGGTGCCTTTTGTGGTGCCGCCTTCACTGAGGTACGACAGCGAGTATCTGTATGTGGCCCTTTCTCCGCCTCCCGACATAGAGAAAGAGTTCTCTGTGGTAAAGGCGTTTTTTGTCAGGTAAGACAGCCAGTCGGTGTTCTGGTTGTACTCGTCAAAGTATCTCCAGTCCTGCTGGTAGCCAATGTCGTACTTGTCGAAGAGCCATTCCAGATAGCCGTTGCCGTT
>CAMYZK010000192.1 GCA_947303825.1 uncultured Prevotella sp.
CACTTTTTTTTGTAAAGCCTATGCTTTTTCATTAAAAAAATGTACCTTTGCACACAAATTTCGAAAATGAAAAGAATCATGTTAGTCTTTGGCACTCGCCCAGAGGCTATAAAAATGGCACCATTGGCCATTGAACTTAAAAACGAAAAGGCCCATTTCGAGACCATCGTATGCGTTACCGGTCAGCATCGTGAGATGCTTGACCAGGTGCTTGACGTCTTTGACATCAAACCCGAATACGACCTGAACATCATGCAGCAGGGGCAAGACCTCTACGACATTACCGCCCGTGTGCTGAAAGGGATGCGTGATGTGCTGAAGGAATGTAAGCCCGACGTGGTTCTGGTACATGGCGACACCACCACTTCGACCGCTGCTGCCTTGGCCGCATTCTACCAACAGATTCCCGTAGGGCATGTAGAAGCCGGTCTGCGCACCAACAACATATACAGCCCCTGGCCAGAGGAGATGAACCGCCAGCTAACGAGCCATATCGCCACCTACAACTTCGCACCTACTCCATTAAGCCGAGAGAACCTCCTTAAGGAGAATGTAGCCGAAGAGAAAATCACCGTAACAGGAAACACTGTCATAGATGCGCTCTACTGGGTAGTGAACAAGATAAACAATGACACAATGCTGCAGACCGACATCGCCACGAGCCTTCGGCTGGCAGGATACGACACGAGCAGGCTGGCTAACGACAGAAAGATGGTCCTCATTACAGGTCACAGGCGCGAGAACTTTGGCGAAGGCTTCATACATATTTGCACGGCCATCAAAGACCTGGCAAAGAGTTTTCCTGATGTGGATTTCGTCTATCCCATGCACCTCAATCCAAACGTGCGCAAGCCCATCCACGAAGTCTTCGGACAAGACTTAAACCACCTGGGCAACATGTTCTTCATTGAGCCTTTAGAGTATCTCAGCTTTGTCTATATGATGGAAAAGTCGCATATAGTACTCACCGACAGCGGCGGCATACAGGAAGAGGCGCCCGGACTGGGCAAACCGGTGTTGGTGATGCGCACCACCACCGAACGCCCTGAAGCTGTTTCTGCCGGCACAGTAAAGCTAGTGGGAACAGACTATCAGACAATAGTAGACTGTGTGTCCAGCCTCATTGATGACAGAGAGCTTTATGACACGATGAGCAAGGCTGTCAATCCCTACGGCGACGGACTGGCCTGCAAACGAATTGTTGAGAAATTAAAAAGAGAACGATTATAATGAAAGTTTGTTTTATGGGGTTGGGCTACATCGGCTTGCCCACCGCCATCATAGCTGCCAAACACGGAATAGAAGTTGTTGGCGTAGACATTAACCCGCAGGTGGTAGAGGCGACAAATGCAGGCCATCTGCATATAGTAGAGCCAGGAATGGAAGCACTGCTCCAAGAGGTTGTTGGAAACGGACAGCTTACGGCTTCTACGACACCTGAAGAAAGTGATGCGTTTTTCATTGTGGTTCCCACACCATTCAAAGGTGAGCACGAGCCAGACATCTCCTTTGTCGAATCGGCTACAAACATGGTTGTTCCTTTCTTGAAGGAAGGCAATATGTTTGTTATTGAGTCAACGTCACCCATCGGAACAACGGAGAAGATGGCCCAACTCATTTTTTCCGAGCGTCCCGAATTGAAAGGAAAGATTTTCATTGCCTATTGTCCTGAGCGGGTTTTGCCAGGAAATGTCATCTACGAACTTACCCATAACGACCGTGTCATAGGCGGTATAGACGAGGCTTCTACGAAGAAAGCCCAAGAGTTCTATGCCAATTTTGTTACAGGCAATCTTCATGCCACTGACTGCAAGACAGCCGAGATGTGCAAGCTTGTCGAGAATTCATGCCGTGACTCACAGATTGCCTTTGCCAATGAGCTGAGCATCATCTGCGACAAGGTAGGGATAAATGTCTGGGAGCTTATCAACCTTGCCAACAAGCATCCACGTGTGAATATTCTACAGCCAGGCTGCGGAGTGGGCGGACATTGCATTGCCGTAGACCCCTACTTCATATCCACCTCCTTTCCCAAGGATGCCAGGATGATTGGCACGGCCCGTGAAGTAAACAACTATAAAGCAGACTGGTGTGCAGAGAAGGTGCATAATGCCATGCTGCGGTTCGAGCTGGAAAGGAAACGCAAGCCTCTGGTAGCGATGATGGGGCTGGCTTTCAAACCCGATATTGACGACCTGCGCGAGAGTCCTGCCAAATACATCGTCACGAAGGTGATGCAAAGCGGTAACAATGCTAACATCATGGTAGTGGAGCCAAACATCAAGGAGCACAAGGTGTTCAAGTTGTCTGACTACAAAACGGCATACGAACAGGCAGATATTGCTGTCTTCCTGACCGCTCACACCATCTTCAAGGAACTAGAATGGAGAAACGACAAGGTCATTCTCGACTTCTGTGGCATCTTTAAGAAATAGGAACTTTTGGAATGAAGGTACTCATTGTCTCGTTCTACTACCCCCCTGAAATGGGTGCAGCTGCTTCGCGCATATCCAACATGGCAGAGGGGCTGCAGCATCAGGGAATGGAAGTAGAAGTGCTGACTTGCCTGCCCAACTATCCCAAAGGGCGTATCTATGACGGCTACAGGCACTGTCTTTACAGGCGTGAGACCATAAACAACGTCACCATTTTCCGCTACTGGACCTACGCCACGGTGTCGAAGAACTCTTTTCTACGCATACTAGGCATGCTGCTGTTCTCGTTGGCATTGTGGGTGTTTGGTCTTAGAATAAGAAGAATAAGGAGCTACGATCGTGTCATCATTCAAAGTCCACCGCTGATGGTGGGATACTCTGCCACGATGCTCTTCCGTTGCCTGTATAGGCGGAAGACGGTGCTTAACGTTTCAGACCTTTGGCCCACTTCGGCTGTTGAGCTTGGAGCCGTAAAGAAAGGCAGCTTCTACTACAAAGTGCTGTGTGCGATGGAGCATTTCGTCTATCGACGTTCTACTGCCTATCAGGGGCAGAGCCAAGCCATCATTGAGCATATAGAGAGCTTTGGCTTTACAAAGCCACATTTCCTCTACCGCAACCTACAGCCATGCCATCCTGTGAAAAACGAAGTGCCTGATGCCATTGCCGACAGGAAACACATACGTCTGGTATACGCTGGACTGCTCGGCGTGGCCCAGGACATCCTGGGAATGATAAAACACATCAACTTCAAGCAGATTGATGCCGAGCTGCACATCTATGGCGGTGGAAATCAGGCAGATGCCATAGAGACCTATGCAAAAGACAATGATTGCGGTGTCTTCTTTCATGGCTATCTTCCTAAGAATCAGATAAACCAGATACTGAGCAGTTACCATGCCTCCATAGTACCCTTGGCTGTTGCCATCAAGGGGGCCGTGCCTTCAAAAATCTACGATCTCCTTCCACATGGCACGCCGATACTCTTCTGCGGTGGTGGAGAAGGCGAGCATATAGTCAGCACCAATGCCTTCGGACTTGTTTCACCTCCAGGCGACTATGATGCCCTTAGTGAGAATATAGCCAGACTGAAGTCTCTTTCAGATGCTGAATACCTAAGCATACGAAGCAACTGCAAGGGAGCTGCAGCGGGAGAATTCTCCTTTGACAAACAGATGCAAGGCTATTTCCAGTTCATTAATAGCCTATAGCCCAAACACTTCAGAAAAAAAATCGCTCTTACATAATAATAGATGTATCATTCCGTTAATATAATATAAGGAATGGGTATCTACTATGACAAAACTGGAAAACGGATACGTACTTGACGGCATGAATGAACTTGAGCGCAATGTAAAGCGTTTCATAGACTTTCTGACTGCAACTGTATGCATTGTTATTTTCTCTCCACTTTTCCTTGTCTGCTATATTATGGTGAAACGCGAAGACGGAGGTCCGGCAATATTCAAGCAGGAGCGCATTGGCCGCTTCGGACGTCCCTTCTACATCTACAAGTTTCGCTCCATGCGTGTCGATGCCGAGAAAGACGGCCCTGCACTCTATCAGCATGAGAATGAGACGCGTATGACGAAAATAGGCAAATTTCTGCGCGAGCACCATCTTGACGAGCTTCCACAGCTGTGGAACGTGATGAAGGGCGATATGGCTTTTATAGGCCCCAGGCCTGAACGCAAATTCTTTATCGACCAGATTATGGAACACGACAAGCGCTATGTCTACCTTTACCAGATTCGTCCTGGCGTAACCAGCTACGCCACACTCTACAACGGCTATACCGACACCATGGAGAAGATGTTGCGCCGGCTTGAGCTTGACCTCTACTATCTGGAGCACCGCTCATGGTGGCTTGACATAAAGATTATTGTCAAGACTTTTATCAATATCGTCTTCGGAAAAAAATTCTGAACTGCCACTGCCGACACCCAAAGTGTGATGACTAAATGGCAATTTTCCCCTCCTTTGTTTTTATAGATGTTGTAAATGTCGCATAATCGTATTTTTTTAGAAAAAAAATTAAACATATTTATTCTAAAAAAAATTTTTTTCTTACCTTTGCAGCCATAAAGAGAAAGCGAATGAATTATATAGATAAATTAGCACATTGGTATTTCAACAAGAGTGCCCTGCCATTTTGGTGCATCTTGATTATTGACAATGCGATAGTCTTTATCTCATACGTGTTTATGTACCTGCTTTTCAATCGTACAATCCGTACCTTTGAAAGTATGGAAATGCTATCGCTATCAATCATTATCTACCTTGTCTTCTATAACATAGGCTTTAGGCTGTTCCGAACATATTCGGGCATTCTGCGTTACTCGTCGTTTGTTGACTTGCAGCGAGTGGGCTATGCCATGGTTCTCGGCACTGGCCTGACTTATATTACCCATACACTGCTGAAAGACCACGGCCAACTGTTCGGCCTCATTACCACGGCTCAGATCATCGGAGCCTTCGCCATTGCCACATTCGTCATGTGGATATTACGTATCATGGTGAAGACGTTCTACGATGTGGCCTTTTCAAGCAAACGCTCCAAACGCGCATTCATCTTCGGTGTGAAGAACGACGGCATAGCCATTGCAAAGCATATACGCTCGGAGAAACCCATGCGCTTCCAGCTGAAAGGCTTTGCCACGGTAGAGAAAGAGATGGAGAACCACATTCTTATGGGTACCAGGGTGCACATGGTAGATGACACTATTGTTGACTACATGAAAGCTCAAAATATTGAGGCTCTCATCGTTTCTCCGTTCAGGTTGCGTGACTTCCGTCACAATCAGAAATTCCAGGATGAAGTGATGAAGGCAGGTATTACTATCTACATCACTCAGCAAGCCAAGGAACTGGAAGACAGCGACCATGAAATAAGCACAACACCACAGCTGACTGAGATAAGTATTGAAGACTTGCTCCCGCGCGACGAGATTCAGGTAGACCTGGATTCCCTGGGCGGACAGTTGAA
>CAMYZK010000193.1 GCA_947303825.1 uncultured Prevotella sp.
CCTGGCCGAGAAGACGAGCGAGCTTGCGGAGAAGAAAAGAGACCTGGCCGAGAAGGACGGTCAGCTTAAAACCTTGGTGAAGATGCTTGTGCAGGCAGGTCAGACACCGGAGTCGATTGCCGAGAGCCTACAGATAGATGAAGAGAGGGTCAAGGCACTGCTGTGAACCCATCTCCAGTCTTTACGCTGCCGCTGCCCCTAAACGGGTAGCGGCAGCGTCGTTATTGCAGGTTTATTCATTTCTTATTCATCGGCGGGGGCAAAAAGTCATTTTTATTAAAAAAGATTTTGCCATGCCGATGATTCTTGTTAATTTTGCAGCCGATTTGCAAATCATGTATTAATTAGGATAAATAAACGATGACTGAAAATTTAGAAGTGAAGGAGCTGGAACAGGTTGTTGTCCGCTTCTCTGGTGACTCCGGCGACGGCATGCAGCTGGCCGGCAACATCTTCTCTACGGTATCGGCTACCGTAGGCAACGGTATCTCAACATTCCCCGACTATCCCGCCGACATCCGTGCCCCGCAAGGATCTCTTACCGGTGTCAGCGGCTTTCAGGTACACATCGGTGCCGGCAAGGTGTACACCCCCGGCGACAAGTGCGACGTGCTGGTGGCCATGAACGCCGCTGCGCTGAAGACACAGTACCGCTATGCCAAGCCAGGGGCAACCATCATCATCGATACCGACTCTTTCGGTCCGAAAGACCTGGAGAAGGCACAGTTCAAGACCGACGACTACCTGGGTGAGATGGGCATCGATGCCGACCGCGTCATACAGTGTCCGCTGACGACGATGGTGAAAGACTGCCTGGCCGACACGGGCATGGACATGAAGGCCATGATGAAGTGCCGTAACATGTTTGCCTTAGGCCTCGTCTGCTGGCTCTTCGACCGTGACCTGCAGCTGGTGGCCAACTTCCTGCGCGAGAAGTTTGCCAAGAAGCCCGCCATCGCCGAGGCAAACATAAAGGTCATCCAGGCCGGCTGGGACTATGGTCACAACACCCACTCATCGACGGTGAACGTGTACCGTGTGGAGTCGAAGGAGAAGGTGCCCGGACGCTATATGGACATCACCGGCAACAAGGCCACGGCCTACGGCTTCATTGCCGCTGCCGAGAAGGCCGGACTGAAGCTCTACCTAGGCTCTTATCCCATAACCCCTGCCACCGACGTGCTCCACGAGCTGTCGAAGCACAAGTCGTGCGGCGTCATCACCGTGCAGTGTGAAGACGAGATCAGCGGCTGTGCCTCGGCCCTCGGCGCTTCGTTCGCCGGAGCACTGGGCGTCACCTCTACTTCCGGTCCCGGCATCTGTCTGAAGAGCGAGGCCATGAACCTTGCCGTCATCATGGAGCTGCCGCTGGTGGTGCTCGACGTGCAGCGCGGCGGTCCTGCCACGGGTCTGCCCACGAAGTCGGAGCAGACCGACCTGCTGCAGGTGCTCTTCGGTCGTAACGGCGAGAGCCCCATGCCCGTGATGGCTGCCACCAGTCCTACCGACTGCTTCGATGCTGCCTACCAGGCATGTAAGATAGCCCTGGAGCACATGACACCAGTGGTGTTGCTGACAGATGCTTTCGTGGCCAACGGCTCCGGTGCCTTCCGTCTGCCCGACATCACGAAGCTCGATTCCATCAACCCGCCATACGTGCCCGAGGAGCTGAAAGGCAAGTGGGCTCCCTACCTGCGTACCGACAACGGTGCCCGCTACTGGGCCGTGCCGGGGCGTGAGGGCTTCGCACATATCCTCGGCGGTCTGGAGAAGGACTCCGTGACGGGCGCTATCTCGACCAACCCCGAGAACCACGACCTGATGACACGGCTGCGTCAGCAGAAGATAGCCAACATCGAGGTGCCCGACCTTGACGTGGAGGGCGACGTACAGGATGCCGACCTGCTCATTGTGGGCTTCGGCTCTACCTACGGACACCTGCACTCGGCCATGGACGAGATGAGGGCAAAGGGCTACAAGGTGGCACAGGCACACTTCAAGTATCTGAACCCGCTGCCGAAGAACACCGCAGAGGTGCTCTCGAAGTACAAGAAGGTGGTGGTGGCCGAACAGAACATGGGTCAGCTCGCTGCCTATCTACGCATGAAGGTAGACAACTTCGTGCCCTACCAGTTCAACCAGGTCAAGGGCCAGCCCTTCGTAGTGGAAGAACTCGTCAATGCCTTTACTGAGATAATAAATAAGTAATAAATAAATACCACGAACAAAAAAATAACGACCACAGATTACGCTGATTAAACAGATTTTCTTTAAGATTATTTTGGATTACACAGATTGATGGAGAACTTCATTTACAAACAAGAGACTCACTTTATTATTGGTGCAGCAATGGCTGTTCACCGATTTTTCGGGTGTGGCTTTACTGAGAAGGTCTATCAAGATGCACTGGAACAGGAACTGCTTATCTGTAAGATTCCCTATGAGCGTGAGAAATCCATCCATGCAACATACCACAATGTACAGTTGAACACACCATTCGTTCCTGATTTCATCTGCTACAATAGAATCATTGTTGAGTTGAAAGCGGTGAAAGAATAGGATGACATACATCGCTCACAAGCCATCAACTATGCAAAAGTTGCAGGCTACGAAGTAGCTTTGCTTTTCAACTTCGGTAATACGTCCTTAGAATTTGAACGTTTTGCAGTATCTGTGAAATCCTAAATAATCCAAATTAACAAAATCTGCGAAATCTGATAACAATCGAAAAGAATAATCAGTGTAATCTGTGAAATCTGTGGTGAATAAAAAATAAAGTGTTATGAGTAATTACAGTGCAAGTGATTATAAGAAAGGACAGCCCCGGTGGTGCCCGGGTTGTGGCGACCACTTCTTCCTGGCATCGCTCCATAAGGCTATGGCCGAGATTGGCGTGGCTCCTGAGAACATTGCAGTCATCAGCGGTATTGGCTGTTCGAGCCGTCTGCCGCACTACATGGCCACCTACGGCATGAACACCATCCACGGGCGTGCCGCCGCCATCGCCACCGGTGCAAAGGTGGCCAACCCCAACCTCACCGTATGGCAGGTGAGTGGCGACGGCGACGGACTGGCCATCGGCGGCAACCACTTCATACATGCCAACCGCAGGAACATAGACCTGAACATGATACTGCTGAACAACCGCATCTACGGACTGACGAAGGGTCAGTATTCGCCCACCTCGCCCCGTGGCTTCGTGTCGAAGTCGAGCCCCTACGGCACGGTCGAGGACCCGTTCCGTCCTGCCGAGCTGTGCTTCGGCGCACGTGGACACTTCTTCGCCCGCTGCGTGGCTACCGATGCCAAGGGTAGCGTAGAGGTGTTGAAGGCCGCCTACGAGCACAAGGGAGCCTCGGTGACAGAGGTGCTGCAGAACTGCGTCATCTTCAACGACCACTGCCATGACGTAGTATATAATAATGAGGGACGCAAGAAGAACGCCATCTATGTGCGCCACGGAGAGAAGCTCGTCTTTGGCGAGAACCAGGAGTACGGCCTTGTGCAGCAGGGCTTCGGCCTGAAGGTGGTAGAGATAGGCAAGGACGGCTACACCCTGGACGACGTGCTGGTGCACGACGCTCACTGTCAGGACAACACCCTGCAGCTGAAGCTCGCCATGATGACTCCCGAGGACGGCTTCCCCATCGCCCTCGGCGTGATACGCGACGTGGAGGCACCCACCTACAACGATGCCGTCTACGCACAGCTGGAAGAGGTGTCGGCACAGAAGAAGTACCACAACTTCACCGAGCTGCTGGAGACCAACGACATCTGGGAGGTGAAGTGATGGTGGATTTCCTCCCATTCTTTTAGGGATTTGCCTATCAATGTTTAGGCAAATCTCTTTTTTTAGTCTCTCCGTTTGTGTTACCTTTGCAGCACAAACCTTTAAAACGCAAAGACAATGAAACGGATAATGACTATTCTTCTGGGCATCGCGCTCACAGTGCCCATGCTGGCACAACATGTCACACGCAGGTACTACCCCCCACGCCGTCCTGCATCGACCTATCACTACACCCAGCCACGCAGCTACGGCAGGTACTACTCCGGGCTGTCGGGCGACACCTACTATGGCCTCCGTGTGGGACTGGCCTTGTCTAACGTCAGCTCCGACGACCCCTACCTGGACGGCAGCTCGGTGTCGTCGGGTGTCTCGATGGGTGTCGTGGCCGGCTTCCAGCTGTCGCCGTCGGCTCCGCTATATTTCGAGACAGGCCTGAGCTACACCGAGAAGGGAGGACGCGGCAACTACAACGGGGCGAAGTTCACCTATGACCTCAACTACCTGGAGGTGCCGCTGCTGTTGAAGTACGACTACCAGAGCACTCCCGACATGTCGGTGCAGCCCTTCATAGGCGGCTACCTCTCGGGCGGCGTTGGCGGACAGGTGAAGGACTTCGGTCACCGGCAGGCCGTGAGCAGCTTCGACGACGACTTCTTCAAGCGTTTCGACGGCGGCCTGCGCCTGGGTTGCGGACTGCAGTTCTCGCACCTCTATGCCGAGGTGGCCTACGATATTGGGCTGAGCAACATCTGTCACGACACCTTCAGCACCTCGCGCAACGGGAGCCTGATACTTAGCTGTGGCGTGAACTTCTAGCTTTGAGACATTTCGCAAAGAACATGTTACAGGCACAAAAGGCTTTCCCATTTCTTTTGCTTACCTTTGCAGGGAAATCGAACAAAAGCCTAATAACCAATGAAAAAACTCATTACGTGCCTGCTCGTGGCAATGCCGCTCACGATGGCAGCACAAAACCCCATCGTCCGCGACCTGTTCACCGCCGACCCTACGGCGCGTGTCTTCAACGACAAAGTTTATCTCTACCCATCGCACGACATCACTCCTCCCGCCGGACAGCGGCAGGACTGGTTCTGCATGGCCGACGATCACGTGTTCTCGTCTGCCAACCTGACAGACTGGGAGGACCACGGAGTGATTATCTCGCAGGATAAGGTGCCCTGGGGCAATCCTGCGGGTTATTCCATGTGGGCCCCCGACTGTGTCAGTAAGAACGGCAAGTACTATTTCTACTTCCCCAACGCACCGAAGGGTGGGCGGGGATTTGCCATCGGCGTTGCCACTGCCGACCGTCCCGAAGGGCCTTTCGTCCTGGAGCCGGAGCCCATAAAGGGTGTCAGCGGCATAGACCCGTGCGTGCTGGTCGATGACGACGGCCAGAGCTACATCTACTGGAGTGGCATGGGCATTCGCGGAGCGAGGCTGAAGGCCAACATGAAAGAGCTGGACGGAGAGCTGCAGGAGGTGAAGATGCCCAAGCGCGAGGGCATGCCCGAGATGCCTCCCATGAAGGTCGGCGGTCAGACTATGGAAGGACTGCCCGACGGCTTCTACACCGTGACCTGCCAGATGGCTAACGGTGAGGGCAACAACACCGGCTACCT